>JAEEII010000217.1 GCA_016281295.1 Bacteroidales bacterium | reverse complement strand
TGCCTTTCACCTCTTCGGCCTCGGCACGGTGGACATAGTTGGTGCGGATGATGTGCTTGGTTTTCTCCAAGCCTTCCTCGATGGCCTCTGGGTCATCGGTGGCGCAATACTGGCCAAGGAGGTATTCGAGGACATAGGTAGGTACAGGAAGGTTGCCCTTGACTTGGAAGGCCAGGTCTTTACGGACGACCTTGCCGATGAATTGGTCTAATATCTTGTGTTGTAAGTCCATAGTTAGAAGTCGCGTTCGATTAAGGTGTTGTTGGTTACGGTTTCACGGATGAGGGGATTCATGGGGTCTTCGGGTTTGTAAACACGAAGCTCCAAGATGTTGGATTGGGCTTGCTCGGTGAGGATGAGATCAACCTCAAACATGCGCTCTGGCAGTTCACCTGTTGCATTGAGGGTGATGGGACGCTCAGCTGAAACAAGCTCGTTGTTGCAATAGAGAGCGCAAAGGACATCCATTTTCTTGTGCTTCATAGAGACTGGTTCCAGCTGTACAAGTGTAATCTTCAGCTGACCCGATACCATTGAGAGTTTGCGGTTCAAGAGGGCAACTGAGACTTCTTGACGCTCATCGGTACGCTGCTGGGAGCAATGAAGCACAGGGATGACCAGCTCTTGAAGCGAGGCTCCACCGTGGGTGAAGCCATAGCCGCCTCCTTGGGTGTAGAAACGATTGGTGCCTTTGGGCACAGCAACAAAGACAGGCTTATCAAGGTTTGATTCCATGCCAGACACTTCAGACAACTTGAATTTGGCAATATGCTCACGCTCGGCGTTGTCGGTGGTGAGGTAATAGCGGTTTTTCTGGTCGATGGTGCTTTCAGGTATATTCAATTTGTCCTTGTCGGCAAAATCGATGTCGTTGTATAGGAAACCGTGGTCGGCGGTCAGATAGACATCGGTGATGTTGTAGGATGACAGAATGGAATAAATCTCATCGACGAGATTGGAAACAGCATTGTTGATGATGTTGAGAATCTGGGTGCGGGTGCTGGCTTTGTGGCCGCTTTCGTCGATGTCGTCGTAGAAGACGATGACGAGTTGGTTCTTATACATTTCACGCTTCTCGTCGCTGTTTTTCTTATCGAAATTGGCGAAGCTATAACAAACGGCGTTATCGTTGTAGCGTCTAACCTGCTCCGTGCGGTCGTCGGTGGTATTCATGTAGTGGCCATCAACGAGCATGGATGAATCAACTTGCAGTTCCAAGGCCTTATGAGGTAGTAAAGCAGGTTTGCAATACTTGGTTTCGGTGGGCAGCATGGCGATGGCATAGTCAAGCTCAGCCACATGGCGGCGGCGCTTGGCTATCTCACCCATGATTTCGGCGGCAATCTCGTAACGCAGTGCATCACAAATAATGAGAGCCATCTTCTCGGAGTGTGGAGCGCAGAAATCAGCATAGAAGTTCTGCTGCAGGTGCATGTCTTTGAGGTCGACCAATCCATTTCCTTTCTCGACCAGGCATTTCATCCATTCAAGATTGAGCTTGTTGGTGAATTGTGCGTAGTCGGCATCAAGGCGACGCTTTACCACCATCATATCATCGTAGATTGGGACGGTCTTGGAAATGCTATCGAAGCTGTTTAAGGCTTTGCGGTAATAGGTATCGACCCAATAGAGGTCTTCGGCATAACGCTGGATGTAGTCTTCGGGATAGTTGAACTTTAACGAAGGATATTCAGCGGTCTTCTTATAGAGGTTGGCCACATTCGCCACAAAAATGATGGCGGGTTGGGTTTCGGGGTTGTTGTCTTGCTTCAGGCGAAGCTGGTGCAGACGCTCAACAAGCCTGTCGTTATCGGTGTAGAGATGGTTGGCGACCAACTGCTGGAGGATTGGCCAACACATGGTTTCAGGCATATAATAGTAATCGGCTTCGGTACCATAACATTCGATGATGCTTTGCTCCTTGATTTTGCCTGAAAGGGAAAGCAAGGCCGACTCAAAAGGTTTGGCTATGGCCTTATCGCTGAAAGCGAGGGCCATGATGCGGTTGATTTGATTGAGTTGGAAAGCATTGTCGATTTTGTAGGCGCAATAAGTGTCGTGCTTCTCGTCGGCGATAATCTTTTGAATGATGGCATTGTATTTCATCGACTCGGCCACCGGAGCAAAGCGACGGTCGGGCTGGTTTTCGAGATAGCCGACATTGAAGATGTCCTTCAGCTTTTGCTGGAGGTAGCGGGCAACATCTGGTTTGGCGACGAGGCGACGATAAAAGGCATCGCGTTTGGCATCGTCGGTTTGCACATCAAGAAGTATGAGACGGATGATGAGGGAATCCCAATCCAGCATCTTATCGAGGCCAAGATAGCCTGACAGAAGGCCACGGTAGCCCAGATCATCGTTGAAGTGACTGCCGAAACAATCTTTGAAGATTGACTGGAACTTTTTGAGCTGCATTTCGCCGACATGGTGTTGGATGAAGGTGGAGAACTGGCCGCTGATGTTGTATTGCTGCATGAAGGCCTCATAATCATCATCACGATAGTCGGTGTTGGTGGCGAGGATGTCCATAAGGGGGAACTGCATCATTTGAGCCTGAGTTGAAGGGCGCAGCCCTTCGAAGGCGAGGATGATGCGCTCATCCTTCCAATCGTTGAGGATTTTATATTTGGTGTTGAACCAAGCCCCGTTGAACTTCTCGTAGCGGTAGCCAGGCTTCCACTCGTAGCTATCGAGTTCGTCGGCCTTGGTTTCGAGGCTAAAGACGAACAGGACGTGGAGATTGGGGTTTAGGTCAAAGTATTTGTAGATTTTATCTTGCATGGGAGAATTGTTACTTAGACATCAATTCATTGCATAAAGAGTTTAAATTCACATCGATTCCATCTAGGTCTGTTAATAAGTTTTCGGCATAATAATCGAGACCTTTAAATAATGAATCTATATGATTCAATGCAGAATCAATTGTTTCCTTTATACTAGTTTGTTTATCTATTGGTATTTTTTTATTAAACTTATTAAAATCACGTAATTCATTTTCAAGACTTGAAAGCAAATCATTGTTTTTTCCACCTGTGTTCCAATTCTGCTGTCTTATGGTTTTTGACAATTGCAAATACAGTTTATGTAACTGATCTTTATACGAGACCAATTCATAGCTATTCAGTTTTTCTTGTAGTTCGTCTTTTATCTTTTTTGTGCTCTTAGCCCATGACCAAGTTAATATGGTACAGATAATAGATATTACCGTTACGATTATATCTATTTTAGTTATAGTTGTGGCCGCACTAATACAATTTAAACAAAACATAGATATCATAGATTCAAATAATTAAACATTTGTTTTCTCATGCTCAGAAACAGAAATAGTGGTATCTTGTTGAGGAACTACAATTACGTGTACTCCACCCTCACTTTCCGCTTTCATTAGCGTATAGGGCTTTGTAAAGTTCAAAATACGATTGCCAAAACCGTATATTTTATAAAAATAGGCAATAAGGTCTGTGTCGTGCTCATAATGTAGAATTGTTTCTTCAATTACTTCCTCGTCCCAACCTTTTTCTTCAAGCCATTGCTCCAAATCACTTGAGGAAAGTTTGTCTCTTTCATTATTCGAAAATAATGCTATCACAAAATCAAACCAACAATTAAGATCATTTTGGTGAGAAAACGGTGCATTTGGAGCTCCTGGACATGTAGCCCAATTATTTAATTTTTTGTATGACTTAGGTATCACTGTTTCCATTGAATACTCTGCTTCAGGGAAATCAACAACCTTATCACCAATAATCTCATCAATCACTTCTTTTTTAAAGTACTCCATTATGGTGTTGTACTCGTTTTTATCAATACGAAACACCGACCTTTTGTTAGGAATAATATTGATTACTTTTACATTTGAGCCGCTTGCAATTACAATAATTACAGCTTCAGTAGTATATGCATGTGTAGATATGATTCGAACAGTTTTATCTTTAAGCAATCTATCATTATCTTTTTCATATACAAATGGCGGCTGGTTACATGCTGAAGCAATTGTTTGCAACATTTCCAATGCTGAGTTTTCATTTTCGCAATGAATCGTTATGTTTCTAAATCGTTGCATGTCTTCTATATTTTTGTGTTATTATTTAAGTTTAGCGAGTACAGGGCCGAATTTGGCGTAGTTGACCACAACGCCGTCGTCGAGGTTGATGGCGATGTTTTGGTTGGCCACTGGGTGCAGCAGGTCGTGGTACTCGCGGCACTCCTGAAGGTCTTTCTCCAACTTTTGGAGGGTGCGGGCTTGTGCAGAGGTCAGTTTAAGAATACTGGCATTCAAATCGTTGATGCGGTTGGTGAGCCGTTCGATGTATGGCAACAGGTATTTGCTGCGGATGCGCTCAACGGTGAAGGGTGTCATGCGGTGCATATAGACCAACACTTGGAACGCGCCTTTATTCGATGAGAAGAGCCAATATATTGGGCGGTTTTGATAACGCTTTTTGTGGTCGGCATAGAAGTCTTTGGCGAAATAGGATTCAAGATCCTTGCCAAGGGTTTTTTCGAGATAGGACAAATTGGCGGCATGGTTTTCCTCACCAAAGACGAGCTTAACAAACTCAGACATGCGGGTTGCAGCGCAATCTGGGAAACCGCTATCGATGGGCATAAGGGGAATGATTCCGTCGTCGTCGATTGCAAAAGACTCGGGACTACGGGACGCGGGACACGAGACCTCGTAAGGAGCAAGCTCTTCGACGGTGGGATTGGGATGGGCGATGTGGAGACCGGGACGGTCTAAGCGATAGCGACCCATGTAACAGCCGATGGCGTAACTGATAAGTTGCTTCATCAGTGCATCATCGTGCCAAACTATTTTTTGTTCTTTTGTATCCATATTGTTGTTTGTTATCTAACTAAATCCAACTAAATCCAACTAAATCGAGCCAAAATCGAGCCAAAATCGAGCCAAAATCGAGCCAAAATCGAGCCAAAATCCGGCCAAAATCGAGCCAATCATCTTTTTGTCGCTTTCCATTTCAGGCCGTCAAGATAAATAACGCCACGTTCCTTAAGGTACTGGAGCAAATAGCGTAGGGTTCTCTTCTTCGCTTCAACTGATTTTGTTGAAGGCAAGGTGTCTTTCATGTACTCATATATGTCATTCAACAAAATGCCCGACTCCCCCGCATTCTCTATTATTTGTTGAAGCATATTTATAAGTTTGGCTCTGTCAAGTCCCTTTTGTTTCGTATATTCTGGCAATTGGTGAGTCTTTTGGGCAACCGATTGCGATATGATGTAATTAGGCTTATGTCCTTCAATAAGTCTCTTTCTTTTCAATATTCGCAAAGCTTCATCTGTGACGGGCCTCCCCTTTTGAATGGCATCCAACCAGATACACTCCTTCAGTGACAAAGAACCGTCTCTTTTAAGCAACTCGACATATTTTTCATCAATTAATCTTCCGTAAATCTTGACGTTCACTTCTGGAACATTTTCATTGATTTCATAGTCGGGCATGGGGAAATGACGTTCCTTTTGCTTGTAAAAAATGGTTTGTATCCCACTACTAACCGTATCAATCATATTGAAACTAACCATCCCCTTGCACAAACATTCATTTCGATAGAATTTTTGTTGTTTCAAGGTGTCAAGCGCATTTTCCAAAGTGCCGGGATAGAAAGTGCCCGCATTCGAGTAATACAAAAAATCGGGTGCTTCAATGAAATTAATGCGTTGACAAAGTGTATAATCCTGATGCGCTATGGCATTGTGCAAGACCTCTCTGATAACGAAATCATCATATTGCATCAACTTTTCAGGGAATAGTGTTCCACCTGGCATTTCTCGCATAGTGAGATTCCTGATTTTTGCCAGCACTTCATCAACTGTCAAAATGAAAGGTATTGTAAAATGCTTGTAGTCGATTTTACGCCCATCTTCATTAATCAATGTCCATGTGATTTGCGGGACAGCGGGAGCAAGTTTATATGAAGAAGTTGTCTTACCCAACAACAGCAATGCTCCTCGTGTCAATTTTCCATTGTTCAGAATGCCACTATGCCTAAGGAACTCTTCGGTTGTCCATGCGTCAACCATTTCTGGTGGTGTCTTGTCGTATACCTTCTTAAACATGATACGAGCTTTTGCAAGCGCCAATTCATCCAAATCTTCTTTGATAATGGCGTCTTCAACTACATGAGCCGACCAATCATCAACAGGACGTTGATACCGTATCGCATCATATTTATCTTGTGACAGTGGTTCCAAGCTCTCCCCACTTCTGCCATAGGCGATGCCTTTCCATTTGGTCACTATGTTTCGAGGTGCGGCTGGAATCTTAAACATCAATATTCTCTTACCTTCAACTTCAATAGGGATAATTTCACGAAATGTCAATCCGCCAGTGGTATTTGCGGCAATTTCGTGCTTTAACAGTTGCCGTTTTGAGTCTTCCAACAAGAATTGGGTGCCAACCGCTTGTCTCTCATTATTAACACCTAGCAAAATCCATGCATATTCAATTTCGCGCAAGTTCGCTTCATTGCTCAATGCCGACAGATACTTGCCAAGTTTATTGGTATCGTATTGCTTTTCGGCTGTCTTGTACTCTATTACCTCATTCTCGGCATGAGCTATGAGCCGTTGATATGTGTTTTTATAATCTTCCATTTTCAATATAACGATTTTCCTATTAGCATATTCTATCAAACATGGTCATCCAACTGTTTCAATCCAGGAAACTCTTCATTAGCTGATTTGTCTGAGAACAAGATTTGCCATTTTGTGCTTTGTGCATCAAAATCAATCCTCACTTTCTTGCGTTTCTTCTTGACATCTACTATCTTACATTCATTGAGTAACGTGTGTGTAAAAGGAATATCGAAAGTTCTTCCATTCAAACTAAGAGACTTTCCGCCAGTTTCTGTCGTAACCACTGAAATTACATTATCTTTCTTTGCTTGTTCAGACAGGAAAGAGCCTTCGTTTACTTCGACAGAAAATTGTGAACATGAGGCTTTTACTGTAACCGTCTGATGAGTAAGATAAGCCACAATCCATCTCGACAGTTTATATCGTTCCTCATTATAACATTTATATTCAGTAAAACTTTTGCCTGTCAACAATTCTATTTGCTTTATGTTTTGATAATAATGCCTGAATCTACCGTACTTGTTTTCTTTTTTAGGGAATTGCACTTCATTTGTGTTAAGCAAAGGGTACGAATCTATGCTGATGATGATTTCGCAATCATTAAAGAAAGCGTCAATAAACTCAATCCATTTCAATGCCTCGGAGTTATCAGTATATGTGTCTTTGAAACTGAAAGAAAGGTTGTATGTAATAAGTGCTCCTTCATCTGTAACTTCTTTTATTTCAGCGGTTAACTCAACAGTATAAATATTACAGTCAAACTTATAGGCGACTTTTCTGTTGTTAACACGATAAGTTTTGGCACTAATCTTTTCAATGAAGCCTTTGGCTGGAATACGAATGGTCAAAACCAAATCATTCACAACGGGACCAACAAGAACTCGTTCTATTTCATTCTGAACAACAACACCATTGACGGAATATGAGCAATTAAGCAAATCTTTCTCTTCTATTTTGATAAGACGCAAATTGGGGAAAGGGGAATCTTCTACTAATTCTCCATACTTTTCAAAATCAAGTTCTTTCATCAAATCTTTTAATTCAGACTTCACTGTCATCTGAATTGTATGCTTTAGTGATTGCCCAGGTAAAGCTTTTATATTAGAGATGTCGTTATCTTTTTTCTGATTAATAACAATGTCAGGATTGAAGCCGTGAAGTTGGCAATATCTGGCAAATGTTTCGGCACTCACTTTGTGATGACGGAAGTCCATACCTATATTTTCATCCAATGCTTTCTTCAACTCCGCGAAGAAATCAGAAGCAAAAGCGTCGTAATAATGCACCTTCATCTTTTTTAATCTCCCTTGGTTCATAGGGCTAATTTTAGGAGCAATTAAAAACATGTCCTTTTGATTCTTATTAACCGTTTGCGAGATGTTACTTATGATGTCAAGGATGTTGTCATCAGTAAGACTATAACCGATGAACAGAATATGCTTGGTCAGGAATTCGTTCTTTACAATGTCCCACATCTGCGGATTGGGTCTTTGCTTATAAAAGTTATCGTAATCCGATGATGTTATTACTACAAAATCCTGATTTGTGAAATCGCCATGTATCTTGAACACCTTTACTGGTTTTTTGTCATCAAGATAAGCACAGTCAGCATCTTTTCTAATTACTTGACAAATATCGCCGGTATAGGAATCTTCCAGTAAAGTGTCGTAATTGGTCGTGAAAATGTTATGGAAGTGTGGTATCTTTGCCAATGCCTGATGGTCATCCATTTTGGCTGGCGTAAATTGGAACTGCTTTTGCAGGAGTTCAATCAAACTATTTCTGCTGCCACAGCAAACTTCTTCTACAAAGAAATCCGAGATTTCTGCCAAAGAATCATTTTTATGGTCCGAACGCTGTTGGTCATTATCGAATTGCGTCAATATAGCCTCACGCAGCATAGCTACAGAAGGCGCGTGTGCCTCAATTGAGAACCCCGCACCAATGAAAAGTGAAACCTTTTCTTCTCTAACCAACTTGATAACTCTTTCAAACATTTGTCTTTAATTACTTTGGTTGATTCTAACCGAATTTATTTGTTTATTCATTCACAATACTTATCTCCCCCTGCTGCAAGATGGTGACTTCATCATAAGGCACCTCGGGCGTAAGCTCCTCTTGCAGGCCGTAAATCTCGATGAATTGACGGTTAAGTTCTTCTTCGTTATCGTGGAGCTGATTGAATTTCTCTTCCCATTCTTCTTTATAAGCTGAAACAGCTGCCTGCAAGTCTTTTGCTTTGCCTTCCTTGAAAACGCGCACCAACTCGTTTTCTTGGAAATCCCATGAAGTTTCATGAGCGTCCCAATCTTGCTTGCTGATGGAGATGCAGTTTTTTACAAGATTGATTACTTCGTTTTTCGAATCTTCTATGTATGGTACCGCTCTAATATCATCAACATTAATATTTAATGTGGGAGATAGAGCGGATAAATAGGCATAAAACAGATTACTATTCATTAAACCCAAACCATAAAGCATTGTCTCTTCATCTGCAAATGCGCAATGAGCACCTGAACCAAAGATAGCTCCTTCTGGAGACCATCGTAATGACAGCTTGCCACTTGTTAATGCACTCCATGTAAGGCTTGGCTTAAAATAGAATTGGGTATTTTGAATTGTTCTTGACGAACATCTATAAAGCTGGATTGCAAAATCTTTGATTTCTTGGCCATCGTTTTCGTAATTGATAACCCACTCATTGTTGCCATACCATTTTCTGAAGGCGCCACCCTTATTCATTGGGAACCATTTCTTACTCTTGTCGTTTCTAATTATCAGGCTCCCTTTGTTAACATCAATTTCATGCCATAATTTTAGAAAGCGATTGTTATCCGATGTTGCCAAACCATGTCTTGGTAATATATGATCACCTGTTTTTGCTCCTTTAAAATGTTCTATCATGTTTTCGCTAATCCAGTAGCCAATTATGCTACATGGTATTTTCTTAAAACTTGATTGATGAACATTAAAGCAATACGGTGATAGATTGATTTCCATATTAATTATATCACCATTAACTCTGATATGACGGCAACAATTCAAGAAATTAACCTTTTTCGAATCAGATGGTGCAAAATCGACTAAGCGAAAATAATAACCAGAGATAGTTGGTTTAGCTTTAGTGATAACGTAAGCTGTGTTTTGCACTACCTCGCCACCGATTTCATCGAAGGTGCGAGGACCAAGATGCAACATATTATCAATTTGCAAATCATCTATAACATGAGTGCGCAGTTTCTCGAATGAGGAAAGGAACATCCAAGACTGCATATTGATCATGCCATACTTGGCATTGGATAAAAGACGGTCTTCGGCTACTTTCATAAAGACAGCGAAGAGGTCGGATTTTTCGTCCTCGTAGTTGTCTTTCACATACTTGGCCAACTCAGCATTCATGTTACCACTGCCCATATATGGTGGATTCATCACCACAGCGGCATACTGTTCGGTGAGTGCAAGAATCAGCTCAAATCCTTCGAAAAGTTGTTTGAAGTTCTCAACATATTTCTGCTGAATGGCTTGCTGGGCAAAACATTCTTGCATGAAAGCACGGGTTTCAGGCGAAACATTGAACTTCATGATGGAGCCAAGGTTGCGAGCTTGTTCGAGCAAATGGAAAAACTCTTCAAGCTCTTTGTCGATTTTTGGGGTGCCAGACTTGATTTGCAAAGCCGTGACCATGTGACCTTCGAGGTCGAGCCAGGTGTAGCGGTCACAAAGTGGCATATCCAGCACACGAGGCATCACTTCGCAGTTGATGGCATCAGCCCATTGTTGACAAGCCTTCAGCATGAGGGTGAAAGTGGCCAACTGCTTGGCGCGGGTGTCTATGTCGATTCCCAAGAGGTTGCGCTGGAAGATGGCTTTGATGGCTTGGCGTCGGGTGTAGCCCTCATCTTTGTAAATATCAAAGAGCATATCGAAGGCTTCGCCGAGGATGTGACCAGAGCCGCAGGAGAGGTCGGCGAAGGTGTAGTCTTCGAGGGATGAGAGTTGTAAGACTCCCCCTTGCCCCCTCTCAGAGGGGGAATCGACGAGGTACTGCCAGGAGGATTTGAGGGTGCTGTCGGGGTTGTTGTCGAGATAGATGCGGCCAAGGGTGTTTTGCACCATATACTTCACAATCCAGTTTGGAGTGAAGATTTGGGTGGCGGCGGGGATGTCGTTGGCATTGACCTTTTGACCTTTCTTGAAGGAAGCAAAGACCTCGTCCTTGCGCTCCGAGATATAGAACTGATAGAGCCAGCCGATGAGTTCGGTGGTCTCGTAATCATCTTGGGTGATAAATGTGGAGCCGTTCAACAGGTTCAAGAAACCGTTGGAGGCGAGGATGTTGGTGGGCAACTGCAACTCAGTGAAATCGTTGAGGGTGCCGAAGCACTTATAGAGGATGGGTGTTGACTGACAATAGGCCACAATGAGGATGGCAAACTGGTCTGTGATGCGGTTGTCATCATCGATGACAGCATTGAGACGCGTAGCGTCGAAAGCGGTCATTTCGGGTCGGATGCCTTCGTGGGCCTGCTTGACCATGAGCGGGATGCGGACATCAGGCGACTCAAATTCGAGCACTGGATCAATGAGACCATTGCGAGAAAGAATTTGGATGGCCATGAGACGGTTAAACCAGGTGTAGGCACCTCCCTCGCAGACCTGACGGAAGCCATAACGGGCGATTTCGTCTTTAAGACGCATCCACTTTCCATAGAAAGAAACATCGTAGATTTCGCCCTGAAAAAGCGTGCCGTCGGGGGCTTGCATGGGATAGTCGCGTTCATCGACGGTGCCGTTGTCCTTGAAGCCAAGAGCGTTCATCTTGCTTTTGACACCGGACAGGAGTGATTTGCGGGCTTCGGCGGCGAAGGATTTGAGTTGCGTTGTGTTCATGGCATCAGATGATTAGGTCGTTGTTTTCGAGGGCTGAGAGCATACGCTGCTTCAAGCCTTGCAAATAATCGTCGATTT
Source organism: Bacteroidales bacterium (assembly GCA_016281295.1). The sequence goes on along the minus strand of JAEEII010000217.1, from coordinate 17,365 downwards.
CGAATGGGTTCTTGATGGTACGCGGATGGCCTTCGGAGAAGCGGCTGAACTTGATGGGTTTGCGTTTGCCGCTTTCAGCACGTTCCATGATGATATTGACCCACTTGTTGAAAAACTCAGTGGTGTCGATGCTGTTTTTCAGCTTATCAATGCTTTGCGAAGCGCAGACATTGGTAATGGTGGAATCGCGTGAAGGTAGTATTGAGGTGGGCACTTTATTGTCCAAACACAATTGACCAAGCTGGTCGAAGACCAGGTTATAAGCCTCCTTAACTTTGATGGCATACTCCTGACGGATGGCAGCGAGTTCCTGATTGAGCTCATCGCGGAGTTTCTTATAAGCATTAAGCTTATCGAAAGGATGCTCATCGGTTTCGATGGCTTTGAGGTTTTCGAGGTCTTGCTGGCTTTCTTCTTTGAGGTAGGCGAAGTTGTCCTGATTGCTCTTGATGAAAGCGCAGATGCTGTCGTATTGTGGTTTTTGGTCAGCGACGAAATCGGTGATTTCGGCGCAGACATCACACAGCGACTTGGCCAAATCCTTGTCGCTGATGACCAGGTTGAAGAACTTGGTTTCGTCACGCTCCACCATCCAGTTGTTGAGCATGTCGATATATTGGATCAGAAACTTCGCGAATGGCGCATTTCCGACGGTGGTCAAAGTGTTGGTGTTGTTCTTGGCAAGTTTACCGATGGCGGCTTTGGCCACATCGAAGACCTCGGTGGCTTCCTTCGACTTGAAGGTGGTTGTGCTTTTATATATGACGTTCCAAGTGCTGATGAAGTTGTTGACCAATTCTGAGGAAATGACGGCAGCGGCACGAATGGTCATATCCTTTGGATTGCCAATGTTGGATGCAATGGAATCGAGTTTTGTAGCGCGTTCGCCTTTGACATACCAATCGAAGTTGTGACGGCGTACCAATTCGTTGACCAGATAGCTTGTAGCTACGGGAGCCCAGCCAAACGGAGCCTTGATGTAGCGGGTTTGGATGTCGGCCAGTGAAATATCGGGTTGGGTCTTGATGAATGTATTAAGGATTTGCTCGGCATCGCCCATGGGAGCATTTTGATAGAAATTGGGGTCGATAGGTTTCATGACAGCGGAGCGAAGCGAGGCGATGTCCTTGGGGACAGAAGCACCAGCGGCCTTCTTAGCATGGATGTAGTAGTTGGCAAAATGGGTATCCATGGCGCGGCGGTAGCGGTCTTTGCCTTTGGTGCTACCCAACTCTTTTGAAGAGAGGGCGTTTTGGCCAGAGAAGACCTTGCAGGTGTCGAGCATGTCTTCAATGCTTTTCTGAATTTTGTCTTTGTAGAGGCGTTTGGCCTGTTCGCGGAACTTATCGTTGGCCTTGGCGCGTTGTTCAGAAGCACCATTGGCCGATTTTGTAAGATAGCTCTGGACTCGGCAATACCAACGGAAATCCTTCAGGAAGTCAGACGATGGGTCATGATAGGCTGGACTGAGATAGAACATCAGCGAATTACTGTTGTTTCCGAGATAGGTGTCACCATCAATCTCAACAGCTGGGTCGATGAGAATGGTGACCAACATATCCTCACCATTGCGGGAGAGGAAACGATAGCCATCAATATCGAGGCTAATCTTAAACGAATTGTTATAGTAGGATTCCCTATCCTTCAGGCCGAAATAGGAAAAAATCTCATTGTAGAGTTGACGGTCAAGCTCATCGATGCCGATACGCTCGTTGTTGATAAGGTTGGCCACATTGATTTCGTCCTCAGTGTAGAAATCGTACAGCTCCAAATTGTCTTGATTCTTTGCCTTATACATGATGTTTTTTTCACAAAGGAAAGAAAGGACATCAGTGATGGCATTTTTCAGCGTGGCTCGTGCCTCGTTGACATCGCGCAGCATGAGGGTGGTGACGTTTTCGGCTGTGGCTGGGAACAGCATCTTGTCGGTTGATGACAGGTTGCAGATCATAAACATCACATCGATGACGCGCTTGGCGAAATCCTTATTATTGGGATACTCTTTAGCCATGTCGTCGGCCTTCTTCTTGGCATAACGAGCGCGAGGCGTAAGGCTCTCCTTGAACATGGCATTATAGAACTGGTCAAAGGAAATGAACTTGCCTATCACATCGTTCATGGTGAGCTTGGCGGTGCTGTGGGTGACTTTAATCATGGAGCGTTCGGTACCGCGCACCTGTTTGTTTACATAATCAAGCGCATCGAACGAGTTGAAGACCTGGATCATCAACTTGAACTGATACGGGATGAAGGGATAATAGTCGATGAAGTTTTCCTTTGAGGTGAAGCTATAATAAGAAGCTGGCAAAGGAAGCATCGTTTCGATGGCTTCTTTGTCGGCTTCATAGAGTTTGCCTAATTCCAACTCACCTGTGCCATTCTTATCAAGAATACGCTTCTGGGTGATATAGTCAGCTTTGGTGCCTTCGAGCGACACACGGACTTCGAAACGCCCCATGATTTTACCAAATTGGTCGGTGCCTGAGTTGAAGTTACAGGCTTGCGCCAAATCTGATAGGGCTTGCTGAGCGGTGCAAGCAGCCCACACCCTATCGCCACAGCGATTATGGAACATGGTGACAATTTCCTGAAGCTGAAGAAGCAAATCACCTTGGACACCGACAAACTGGCTGACTTCATCGACGAGGAAGAGCAAACGGAAATCGTCGTTCTTGGTTTTGAGGTAGTCGCAGAGGTCATCGGCGAAGGATTCGACGCTGGTGTTGGTGGCATCATTCAGGATGAGGTCGCGCTGTACAGAGAAGTCGGGGTCAACTTCTTTGGCTTTGCGCAACACAAGGTCGAGGCGGCTGGTGGCCAAACGATATGACTGCTCATCCCAATTGAAGCCCTCGGCTTTCAGTAGCTCTTTGAACTGTTCGAACTTGCCTTGTTGTGCCAGGTTCTTTTCGAGGTGCAGGGCAAGCGAGATATTGTAGCCATTAAAGCCACAGTGCTTGTTGAAACGGTTCCAGAAGGCATCAAGGAAAGTATTGCTGCGGTTGACGCGGATATTGTTGACCGTACCGATGTTGAACAGGATGACCTCTACCACGGCTTTCTTCAGCCAATTCATTAAGTCGATGACTTGAAAGGCTTGAACTTCAAGGTTGGATTGAATTGGGTCAGCTTCCTTGACAGCAGTCAACAGTCGATTCATGGCTTTATCGCTATAACGCTTATCGAGGCAATAATTGAGGTATTTCAGGAAGTGGGATTTACCTGAGCCGAAATAACCATCAATCCAAATGCCGTCATGGCTCTTGTCTTTGTTTTTGATGGCCACTAGAATGTTATAAAGGCCTTGTATGATTTCATCGGTGAAGACATACTCATTAATTTCTGTTTCAACGGTTTCTTTATCGAAGCCATCGGCTGAAACCGCAGGGTTAAGGGGTCTGTCAATGTCCCATTTGTATAGCTCGGATTGTTTCATTATGCTGTGGTGTTTTAATTCAATAGTCTAATGGATCTATAAGGATTGGCCTCGGCAAAACGATTAAAGAGGCCAAAGTGCTTGTCGCTGCAATTGCCCGGATAGAACATAATGATATTATAGGCTTCGGGGTCGTTGTATTTCTCATAGCAATCAAAGAAAACATGGGCACGGAGATACGGGAACATGTTGCCAATGCCTGTGAGAAAGACAAAAGGGGTTCGTTTTGTAACGGCTTTCGCCTTGTGATGCAAGATTTTTTCTTGGATAAGTTGATAATACTCGTCGCTGCCAGCTTCTTGCATCAGGCTTTGTGTGACTACATTAGGCTCTGTAAGGTCTTGTTGTAGCAGATCTTCGAGATATGGAGGCTCGTTGGCACCAAGACGGATGGACCTCAAGTAATCGCAGAACAAATCGAATAGATTCAAGATGAGAATATCGAGGTGCTCAGACGGGCGGTAAAGGTTTTCCTGATACAGTTTCAGCTGACTATAAATCTCAGCTTCTTGCTGAGGGTCGTACTGAAACACATAGTAGTTATAAAATAGGTTGGTGGTGGTATCTTGGAAGTCCTTATCCTTCAGCTTCTCGTAGAGCTGTTCAATGGTCATTGGTGTCATAACAGGTCGGATTTGATTTGTTCGATTTCGTAGGACTGAAGGAGGCAGGCTTCAAGAAACCAGTCTTCGCCATGATTGAGATAATAAGCGTAGGCTTGCGGCTCTGCTTTGAGTGGAGAAAGCTGAGCATTGAACATGTCAAGCATACCCACCTGGCGCAAGATGGTTAGATATGCAGAAGCGACCTTTCCTTTGGTGGCATCAGACCAGCCATCAACGAAAGCATCCGTTTCGGCTATTTCAGAAAAGGCCATCATTATATCAGGCTTAGTGAGTGTCTGTACTACGGAACGCCATTTGCGCATTGTAGCCTTGATATGAAAATCGAAGGTGATGCGGTAGGTTTTGAGGATGACATAGAGCATGGCGATGCGCTGGGCTTGGTCATCCAAAGTTTGATACCATGACCAAAAATCACGAGGCATGGCATCGACGCGCTTTTTGTATTCCACAATGACGCGGTAGCGAGACTTGTGAGAATTAATATTCAGGATATTATTATTGTTGACTTCCTTTTCAATCAAAGCATCCCTATCATTGGATAGTAGCATAGGCAGCATGAGGTTAAACTCATTGAACTGCAATCCGCAAGCGGTAAAGGAGGCACTATATGGACTGGAATTATTCATCTAAATTGCGTTTGTGTATAGAGGGTGCAAATTTATGGAAAAAATGGCGAATTTGGAGAGATATTTTATAAATAGGTGTAAAAAGATGTAAGTTGGGAGTTTGGATTTGTCAGTATGCATGCTAACGTGCTTGGTTGATCCTCGAATGTTGAAAGATAGTGGTTGCAAAGGCCGTATTTCATTCAAGAGGATTGAGAATTACAGAATCAAGGAATTGATTAAAGAAGGAAAAGTTGAACAGATTGGAACAAAACAATGGACACAATATCAGCTTATTCCATAAATAAGTATAAAAACAAAAAAAATGCGTTGAAAACGAGTTTTGGTTTTTAGAACTGTTTTTAAAAAAATATTCTTTCTACTGACAATCAAATAGTTAATAAATAAGCCAAAAAAAAGATGGTTTTTAAAGTGTTTATAGAATGGTTTTGGGGGAGGTACGACAATGTATTACGAATATTTTGAAAAAGCACCGAACAATCCCCCATCCCCATTTAAGGGGAAAGAGATGGCAGGGTCTTGGTGAATTGATAGTTGTTCTCTCCTACCCTATTTAAACTAATAGAAGAACGACTGCCGAATATCTATGTATCAGAGGATATTGCATAGGCAACAAACCAAAAAGTAGAATACACCATACACAAAGGACTAGCAGAAAAGAAGAGCGAGTTTTTAATAGTGAGTGAGGAATGAGAAGTTCTATGATTTCCTCACGAAAATAGTGAGTGAGATATGAATATTCGTTCCCATTCTATTTCAAAAACCAAATTACATTCACATTATCGGATACAGCCAGATCATCTGGGGTAATATCAAGGCCGTTAGGGGTACTTGCCGTGGCTTCTTCATTGCTGTGAATCGCTCGTGCTTCCGAATAGATGTGGACATCCATTTCACCATACTCAATCTCTTTGACTTCTCCAAGCTCGCGCCCCACAGCTTTTGCCATAATTGTGGCTTTATCGCGAGCGTCTGTGACAGCACGTTCCAGTATCTTAAGTTGTGTGGGTCGAGGATCTTTTAGGGTATAACCTACACTGATTTGAGCACCAGGAATAAACTTACCCACCCCTTTGATGATATTGTTCACCAAAACAGTATCCATATTAAGGTCTATTTTAATCCGTTGTTCGAGATCGTAACCATCTTTCTTCGACCCAACATAACTGCCATTTTTGTAGATGCTTTCGTTGTGTACGGAAATGTCCATCCTGATAGTTTTGGCCAGTTTGCCAGATTGGTGATTATACTCTAGTATCTTCACCATCCATGCACTGTTCTCCTTTGCATTGGCATAAGTTTCTTCGTATGTCTTAAATACACGGTTGATGCGTATTTCCAAGCGTGTAACATCGGGCACCACGTGAATGCTACCAGTGCCCACCACTTTGATTGTTGATTCCATAGTTATTTGCGTTTTCTAGCTAAGTGTAAGGATTTGCAAAAGTAATGCTTTTTAATAAGTCCTATTTTGACCGTGAACTGAAAAAAGAACCTGAACTGGAACTCGACTACATCGTGGTAGATAATTGCCCTCAGTTTTTATGTTAGGTTTCCAAATCATCCCTTGACCACACCGATGGGATAAAGCGTCTCGATGGGCTTCACCAAATCGGCTTGGTTTTGCATGACGATGTCGATGTCCTTGTACGCGCTGGGGGCTTCGTCCAACTGGGTTTGCTGGGTGATGGAGTGAACAATACCTTGGCGGTTCATGAACTCGATTTCATGTTCAAGGTTGAGCTTGCGGATGGCTTCCTTACGCCCCATCACACGACCTGCGCCATGGGAACAGGACATGAAACTCTCGGGATTGCCCAAGCCTTCAACAATGTGGGAGTGCGAACCCATAGAGCCGGGGATGATGCCTATTTCGCCCTTGTAGGCTCGGGTAGCTCCTTTACGATGGACGATGACATTCTGGCCGAAATGGTTTTCCCACGCGGCATAGTTGTGGGCGATGTTAATCATCGGCTCGAAAGTGGCCGAGCGGACTTGCTTACGGATGATGTCACAGATACGAATCATCATCAGCCTGCGGTTAGCCAAGGCGAACTCCACACAATACCTCATCTCGTTGAAGTAGTCTTTGGCGTATTGGGACTCAATGGGCAGGAACTCCAGTCCCGGAATGGTCTCGGAATACCAAAGCTCGTTCCAGCGTTTGGCAATCTTGCCGTACTGGTCAGCAGGCAAAAGGAAGCGAAGCCAGGTCAATGGCCTGCTCCAAAGCCGTGTTGTCTATATCAGTGACCCACATCTTGATGGGAACTTTGTTTCCAGTGATGACTTTCATTTTTCTATCTCCTTCCTATGGCACTTCCCTTTCGTTATCAAATCTTCGTATTGCTTATTTCCTTGAGGGCGTTACTGCCCCCTTCGATGGCTTCGAGGACATCAAAGACCTTGTCACTCCAACCAGCAATCAGATAGACATCCTTTTCCACCATTGACAACGGCATTTGGCCATAGCCAGCCAAGTCGAACAGATACAGCTTGGCATTGGGCGCGATGGCCTTATAACGGTGCCATTCCCCTCTCATGCTATCGCCATCGCGATAGCTGTTCCACATTTGGCAGTCGGTGAACATCATCACCTTATCCATTGCCATTTTCTGTTCATTCAACCACTTGATGACCAAATGACCATTGGTGCTATAACCCACCTCGCCTTCACGACGACGTAATTCCATGGTGTTGGCCAAAATGCCCGTGGAAGGCAGGTTGACAGCTTTCCAGATATTGCCGAACATGCCGCTGATGACTTGGGCGCAGCGGTTCTTCAGCAACATGGCCAGCAACAGGCCGATGTCGTAGAGCTCCACCTTGCTTCGGTCGCTGATGCTATGCTGCATGGAGCCCGAGACATCGCAGGCAAGCAGCACCTTTTCTTCGACATCAAAGCCCTTGAGGTTGATTGCCGAAGAAAGCGTTGCCAGTTCCAATGCGGAAAGCACGGCAGCCGTTGAAGGTGAAGCGACATGCCGCACTTCACGGTAGGCGGCCAAGTAACGGAACGGCAGCTGCTTGGAGTTGGCCACGGCATCAGGGTCTTTCAGTGTGTCGCATACACGACCGATGTGGTCGAAGCTGACATTGCTCTCCAAGATGTTGCGAAGGTTTCGCATCAAAGCCATATAGCCGACTTTGCCGCTGTCGATCAACTCTTCCCACTTGGCGCGAAATGCCAGGGCACGCTGTTCATCGTTCTCAAACTTGGCCTGACCCAATGCCGACAGCTCGGTTTCCCAAGTGTACGGAACAGCTAGGCTCTTGTTGGTAATCTTGTCGAAAAGAGCCTGTTGAGCCTCGTCCTTCGCCTTAGGGTGGACGAGGAACAACGCATCGCGCAAGGTCACTTTGAGGCCATCGCGGTTATACTTGCCGAACTGGTATTCATCGAAGCGGTTAAACGCCTGTTGCAAGCCCGCCTGAATCTGATGGGATAGCTTCGCGAGCTTCTTCCTTGTATCTTTTGAAGGATTGCGTGACTGATAGCAAGCGAGCAACTCTGCGATTTCATCGGCGCGGAGCACGGTTTTTGCGACAGCGCGACTCACAAGGTCATCACCGCTGTGTACCTTTGCCAGCTCCACAAGCAGGAGCAGCGGCACGGAGCGCAGATACATCTTGGTACGGGTGTAAACGGCCAGCTGGGCCACAAACAAGGGGTCAACCTTGGCTATCAGACTGACAATGCGTTCCACACGCTCGTCGCTAGCCTCGTAGAACTTGTCGTCGAGCGAAGCGGTGACCACGGCGGTGTACAATTCCAGCTCAGGTGTCATGACGAAAGCTTCAGCTCCTTCATAGTTTAACACCTTTCCTTCTTCCTCTTTTCTAGTGTTGAATCTCATAGCCTTAAAGATTTAAGTGCGGAACCTCGTGGACTCGAACCACGTTAACCGGATTTTCAGTCCGGCGCATATACCCTATCTGCCAAAGTTCCATGAAGGTGGTGCGACAGGCTCGGAGGGAGATGGGACAACAATCCCACGAAATTACAATCCGTGAAGTATCCCTACGATACGGCAACCACCTTTATAATAATGGCAAGGCGACAATCGGAAAAGCTTTTATACATCAGATAACTGATGGCTGGGCTCGAACCAGCAACCCTCGAAATGAAAACATTCCGATCTGCTAACCAATTGCGAAGTATTCCTTTCCTACGGCACTTGCCATGTTTTTCAACAGTTCAAAGAACGCTGTCATTCAATTGACGCTGCAAAGGTACATACCCTACTGCGCAGCCTATTTGCGCAGTTGGAAAAAATTTTGTTTTTTTGCAAAAATTTTCGAAAAATGCCACTCAACAGAAGCCAATTGATTCGTCTGACCACCATAGACAGATGCTTGCAGAACCATTATCGACGCTGGACTTTGGAAGACCTCATCGAGGCATGTTCGGAGGCCATCTACGACTGTGAAGGCCGCACCGAAGGCGTAAGCCGACGGACGGTACAGGCCGACATCCAGCTGATGCGCAGCAACAAATTGGGCTACGAAGCGCCTATCATCGTGGTGGACAAGAAATACTACATGTACGCCGACAAGAACTACAGCATCACCAACATTCCGTTGTCGGATGCCGATGTGAACACCTTGCAACAGGCGATGGATATCCTGCGCCACTTTCAGGTGTTCTCGCAGTTCAGCCCGGTGACGGACATCATCGACCGATTGGGCGACCATATCGCTGTAACCACGAAGCATGACATCCCCGCCATCCACTTGGAGAAAAATGAGCGGTTAAAGGGACTGGAACATGTGAGTACGCTCTACCAATACATTATCAGCAAGAAGGCAATCATCATCAACTACCAATCGTTCAAGTCGAGGCTGCCAAGGCCTTTCGCCATCTCGCCGTATCTGCTGAAGGAATACCGCAACCGCTGGTTCATCATCTGCTATGACTATTGGCGTAATGACATCTGCAACTACGCGCTGGACCGCATCGTTTCCATTGAACCTTGTACTGACAAGGATTATCAAGAGAACATCTTCTTTGATCCCGAGCATTACTTCGACAATGTGATAGGTGTTACCAAAGACTTGAATAGCGAGGCGCAGAAGGTGAAACTGAGAGTGGATAACGACCAGGCTCCATACGTCATCACAAAGCCATTTCACAGCACGCAGGAAGTGATAAAAAAGGAAGCTGATGGGAGCATTATCATCACCATTAACGTGGTACTCAACCAGGAGCTGGAGCGCGTCATCCTAGGCTTTGGCCAGCACATCGAAGTGTTGGAGCCAAGGATCCTACGGCATCGCATCAAGAAAAAACTGCAAGTGGCGTTTTTACAATATGAGTTGCCAGCAAAATAAACAATTCAGCAAAAAACAAGTCCTATTCTTTCAAATCAGCCTTCTTTTTTCCTACCTTTGCACCTAAAATTAATTTTTAATTATAAAATATACAATTATGTGTGATTATTTTCAATCAATGCTTCCTGCCGAAGAACTCGCGCAGCTGAAGTACATTCCCACCCTTCCCGAATTTACCACTTGGATTGAGGAAAAATGGGCTGACCTACCATGCCTTTCAGACACAGTAAACACCTACAATTACAAAGAAGTATGCGCTATTATTGCACGGAAGCGTGCTTTACTCAATGACATGGGTCTGCAAAAAGGTGACAAGGTGGCCATCTTAGATAACACCACTGTTGAGGCTGTTGAGATGTTTCTCGCCGTCACCTCGGCGGGCTTCGTAGCCATCAACTTGCCCGCACAGCTTCCTCCACAGGCCATCGCAGGTTGCTGCATGAAGTTTGGCGTGAAGGTACTGGCCTACGGCAAAGACTTCACCGAGGCCGTTGCTGGCGTGCCATGCAAGACCATCGCCATCACTGATAGTGCCGACCATGACGCTCCCGTGGCTACAGTTGACAAGAACGACCCTGCCGCCATCTTCTTCACCGGAGGAACGACAGGTGCTCCCAAAGGAGCCGTGCTACCGCATCGCGCCTTGATGCGTGGCGCCCTGAACGGCGTATATGCACCTGGCCATCAGTTGGGCTGCCACCGCTATGCCTGTGTGCTGCCACTCAGCCATGTATTCGGACTGATTCGCAGCACTTTGTCAGTCCTGATGGAGGGCGGCACCTGGTATTCTGCTGGTAACACCAAAGAGACGATTACCAAGTTCCCTGTCATCCGTCCCACCTGTCTGGTCGCTGTCCCTGGCATCTGCGAGATCCTGCTGGGACTGGTCAAGATGTACGGAAAACCTTTCTTGGGCGGTCAACTGGGATTCATCATCTCTGGCGCAGCTAACGTCCCCCCGAAACTCATCGGCGAGTTCGACGAGCTTGGCATCCAACTCTTTGAGGGATATGGCATGACCGAAGGCGCCAACCTCACCACTGGCAATATCGATGTGAAGTCACGTCCCACCTCAGTGGGCAAGCTGTATCCCGAGCAAGAGGCTAAAGTGGTCGATGGCGAGCTTTGGTTCCGTGGCGACAACGTCTTCCTCGGTTACTATGGAGACCCCGAAAAAACTGCTGAGACGCTTACCGAGGACGGCTGGATCAAGACGGGCGACCTTGTGCGCTTCGACGAGGATGGCTTCATGTACATCGTTGGCCGCATCAAGAACCTCATCATCCTCTCTAATGGCGAAAACGTCAGCCCCGAGAGCATCGAAGAGCCTTTCTACAAAGATGCGAAACTCCGCGACTGCCTCGTCAAAGAAGACACGTTGGACGGACGCCAAGTGATTGCCATCGAAATCCTGCCACGCATGGAAGAGTTTGGCAACGGCCCCTGGGAGGAAGTGGAAGCCTATTTCAAAGATTTGGTCGGCAAAGTGAACGCGACGCTGCCCTCTACCCACCAAATCAGCAAAGTCACAGTCCGCAAAGAGGACTTCAAACGAACAGGTGCCATGAAAGTATCAAGAAACCAATAAGCCATGGAAAGAGAGAAAATATTCAACGAGCTGAAAGAAATCCTAAAGCTCATCAAACCATCAGCCGATTTCAGCACGATCAACGAAGACTCACAACTTGTCCGCGACGTAGGCCTGGACTCACTGACCATCTTGTTGCTCAGCCTCGCCATTGAAAACAAGTTCGCGTTCAAGTTCGAAGGCAATCCCAAATTCACCACCGTTGGTGAAGTCATTGACTTCATCAATGCTAACACAACCCTATAAAATAATGTCAATCAATATCGTTAAGGTGGAAAGTCACAAACAATTAAAAAAATTTGTGACTTTCCCACTCCATTTATATAAGAACTGCCCTAATTGGGTACCAGCCCTTGAAGGCGACGAGTATGACACCTTTAATCCCGAAAAAAACGGTGCCTACGACTTCTGCGAAGCTGACTGTTTCCTGGCATACCGTGGCGATGAGATTGTTGGACGTGTGGCCGCCATCATCAACCACAAAGCAGATGACGACAAGAAAATCGTCCGCTTTGGCTGGCTCGATTTCATCGAAGACGAAGAAGTGCTGGGGGCTCTCATCAAAACCGTGGCCGACTGGGGTTCCAAACGTGGTCGCATCGAAATGAGAGGCCCATGGGGCTTCACCGACATGGATAAAGAAGGCCTGTTGGTGGATGGTTTTGAGCATCTGAGCCCGTTCACATGCCTGTACAACTACCCTTATTATGGCACCATGTTGGAAAAAATAGGCTTCACCAAGGACGTGGACTGGACCCAAAGGACACTCTTCGTGAGCAAAGAATTGCCGTCCATGTTCCAATTCGCCAATCTGATTGAGGAAAGATTCAAGGTCCATGTGGTCAAACCCAAAAGCATGAAAGACATGGGTGACCGCTACGGCATGGAGATCTTCCACATGTACAACGAGGCCTTTGCGCCTTTGCATGGCTTCTCCCCTCTTACTGACAAGCAGATTGCCGCCTACCTAAAGACCTACGTGCCTATCCTCGACAAGGATTTTGTGGCATTGGCCGTCAACGAACAAGACAAGCCTGTAGGCTTTGTTTTCTGTGTGCCCTCGCTCTCCAAAGCCGTGAAGAAATCAAACGGACGCCTGTTCCCCTTCGGGTTCATCAACATCTTGAAAGCCCTGAAGAAAAACGACACCCTTGAAGCTTTGATTATGGGTGTGATGCCTGACTATCAACAATGTGGAATCCCGGTCCTGCTGTTCAAGTACCTTCATGAGAACTGTATTAAGCGCGGCATCGACACCATCATCATGAACCCCCAACTAGAGGAAAACTACAAGGTACAATCACTATTCGGTGACTACAAAACCACACCTTTCATGCGGCGACGTGCATATAAAAAACCTATCTCAAACGCATGAAAATTCTCCCTTGGCCACTATAGAAGCTGTGCCGCCCACATAGACAGTGCCATCGGTAGTGATGCGTGTAGCCACCACCGATGGCCTGCCCATCGCCTCACCTTGCAAAAAAGAGAAGTCGCCTGAGGAAGGGATGCATCCATGTTGTTGCAGGTAGTGGGTTAGAGCGGCGTTGGCGGTTCCCGTGGCCGACTCTTCAGGAACACCATAAAGCGGTGCGAAGTCACGTACATGCGCCGTGTGGATGTCATTCCCGAAAGCAAAAACATGAAAACTGACGGCATCGTGTTCTCGGGTGATGGCAGAGATAGCCTCCATGTCGGGGCTCAAAGCTTGTAGTGTGGCAACATCAGACAACGGAATCATGAGGTCAGGGAGTCCTGAATAGGCAATCTGGACCGGAAGAGAGGGCTGAAAACCAGTAACTCCAATGGCACGATAAATCCTTTCAGTGTCGTTAAGGGTAGTGACAATGCGGGGCGTGGCCATCTGCATCATCACCTGAGGACCCACCTCGATGGAGAGGTCACCCGCCTTGGTATGGCACAGGCAATGACCCGTTACGCCTGCTTCTTGGTATAACAGTGAGAAGGTGGCGATCGTGGCATGACCGCACAGCTCCACCTCAGCCATTGGGGTGAAATAACGGATAGTGAACTCCTTGTCGGAATGCCTTCTCACAAAAGCCGTCTCCGAATAACGCAACTCGGCAGCGATTAACAACATCAGCTCATCCGAAGGAAAGACATCACCCTCCAACAGCACCACCCCAGCTGGATTTCCCCCGAAAGGGCGATTGGTAAAGGCATCAACAATGTAGTATTTCATATTATATATTTACACACTAATATAATATTGTTTTCAATATCAAAGATTTATCTTTTCCCCTCTAACGACTCCCATACTCGATACCAATCGGCTTCTGTATAGCTCTCATCATACACCGATTCCACAGGTCCCAGCGTGCCATACATAGTGTCTTCAAAACGAAACAGGAGCCTCCCTGTCTGGATTAACAGTTCGTTGTCATAATCTTCAGGAAACGACCCAAGGCGATCAAAAACCTCCCGGGTGATTTCGTAGAGCACACGTGTCTGTCCCTCTCTGTTGGTATTGACGATACGGCCCAAGTACTTGTTGTGTTGCTGGTCATAACAAGCCTTCCAGCAGTTTCCTTTTTTCAAAAGTTTTGTCATTTATTTGTTGATTAGGACGCAAAGATAACAAAAATCCATCATCAACATCACAACCACGAGAACAATCAAACCTGTTTTCCCATCTCGTATGCCTCCTGCAACTTGGCATTGCCTTCAATCTCTTTTGGACCACCCACGCCACCGCAGAAGATATGGCCTTTAAGTGCAGACTTACCGAAGCAGTCAATCCAGCCAGTAAGGCCGCCTTCGGCGCGTTTCGGTACGAACTCCTCGTTCTCGGCAGCCGTGGTCAACAGATAGATGTCACGGAACTTGTAATCCTTGGGATACATTGCGTTCATGCGGTCGATGAGGGTCTTCATCTGGCCGCTCATCTCATAGTAATAGATAGGTGTGGCCCAGCAGACCACATCGGCATTCAAAACGCTCTCCATGATGGCCGGCACATCGTCTTTGAAGATGCACGCGCCCGTCTTCTGGCACGACAGACAGCCGACGCAAAACTTGATTTCCTTGCCTCTCAACGAGACGAGTTCCACTTGATGCCCGGCGGCTTCCGCGCCCTTGGCAAATTGCTCCGCCATTATGTTGCTGTTCGAGCCCGGACGGAGACTTGTTGAGATTACGATTACTTTTTTCATATTTTTTCTTTCTGATTAACGATAGATAGGTATAGTCGCCGATGATAATACGCGGATTCTTCACCACGTTCTTGATGAAGCAGAGGCTTGGAATGTTGGGGTTCGGGAAAGCCTCATTAGGGTTGGGTCTGCTTTTTATCATGACTTATTTACGAATTATCTGTAATATCGTAGGCAAAAGTACACTTATTATTCTATATAGGTATTACAAAATTGGCTGAATTAATACCAATTTCGCAGAAAATATATAATTGACACGTAAAAATTCACCATTTTTATCTCATTATTCCTAATCTTTTTATCTTTGCCTCGCGATGAAGAAGATTCTGAAAATAGATAACCCGAACGATTATGCCCGATTTGTGGATGCACCTGAGTATTGCAACCGCAACTACCAACTTCAACTCTCTGAATTGGTTATATCCACAACTACGTCATCAATCAGGCCAAGAGCCTGCTGATGAACGGTCATAACATCAGTGAGACTTCGAGGCTCCTTGGCTTCGACTTTCCCCATCATTTCACCCGGCTTTTTAAAAAAGTGACTGGCCTCACTCCTACCGAGTATTTGGGGAAATGACTTGTTGATCAACAGGGGTCTCTGCTTGCTTATTATCTTATCTCCAACCTCAGCACCCTGATAGGCCTGTCCTTGCCTTGATACTGGGTTTCGTCGATGCAGGTTTCCCCGGTAGGTTTGAACCCACATTTCTCCATCACACGACCTGAGGCAGGATTGTCAATAAAATGCCCGCTGATAAGCGATTGGATGTCCGTCGTTTTGCGGATATAGTCTAACATCGCTTGCAGTGCTTCCGTGCAGATGCCTTGGTTCCAATAAGGTTTGGCGATCCAGTAACCACAGAGAGGTTCTCCCTCACGTGAAGGAAGATTGCAGTCGCACGCAGGACCGTAGCCAATGGCTCCAATGACTTCCCCCGTTCCTTTGAGTTCGATGGCCCAGTTGGTATCGTTATTGAAGACTGTTCGGATGATTTCCAAACTCTCCTTCATGCTTTTATGGGGGGGCCATCCCGCACGAGGACCCACATCGGGGTCAGAGGCATACTTGAACAAAGAGTCGGCGTCGCTGTCAAACCAGGGACGAAGTGTCAGCCTATCGGTCTGTATCATCAGCTTGGCCTTGTCGGCAAAGGGCGGCAACTGGCCTTCATGATAAGCTTTCGCCTTCTTGGGAAAGCTTTTTTCGTAGGCTTCAAAAGATTCGGGATTCTCATCAGCAACGAAATAGCTCTTCGGAGGACAATAGGTTCCCTCACGATTGCCCCAATAGCCAGGAATCAATTCCTGGGCGAGGAAAAAAGGAACATCCTCCTCATGGGGCATTTCATGATAATGAATGTGGAGTTTGCTGGCCAGATCGAAGCCTGCATGCTTATAAAAATCGATGTTGCCTTCCATCTGGAGCAGACCGATCCCCATCTCACGTGCCTTCTCCAAAGCGAAACTAAGGAGTCTCAGTCCGTAGCCCTTGCGCTTGTAGTCAGGATGAATGCTGATGGGGCCAAAGGTCCATGAAGGGAAGGCAGTTCCATCATTAAGGATGACTTCAGCTTTCGAGAACATCACATGACCAATCAGTTTGCCTTCCTCTTCCATCACGAAATCCAGTTCGGGGATAAAGTCGGGGTTGTTTCTGTATTGGTTAAGCACATAATGTTCCGTGCACCCAGGACGATAGACGTTCCAAAATGCCTCACGGGTGAGGTTCTCCACCGCACGATAATCTTGAGGCTGTTCCAGTCGAATATCCATAGTCTTTTTTATCGAATAAAATTAGTATATTTCACCACTTCCCTTTCGGGCAACCCGTTGCGCTCACGTTCGGCGGCGATGGCGCGGATGAGGAAAGCCATGTTGCGGCCCAAGATGCGCATGATTTGCACCCCCTCTTCGTCTTTCATCACGTCTTCGGGAGTGTGGCCATGAACCATGTTCCAATAGCGGCTGCTCGCGATGGGCATCTCGCTAATGGTGAAATACTTGTTAAGACGGTCGAAGGCTGCTGTGGTGCCGCCACGTCGTGCCGAGACGACAGCCGCGCCAACCTTCATACGTTTGTCGAAAGGTGTGCTGAAGAACAGGCGGTCGAGCAGGTTGGTGAGCGTTCCGTTGGGGCCGGCGTAATACACTGGCGAGCCGACCACGAGGCCGTCGGCCTGCTCGAACTTGGGCGCCACTTCGTTCACCATGTCGTTGAACATGCAATGCCCCAATTCGGCGCACTTTCCGCAGGCAATGCAGCCACGGATGTCCTTGTTGCCGATGTGGATGATTTCGGTCTCTATGCCGTTTTTCTGTAGTTCTTCCGCCACGATGCTCAAGGCGGTGAAGGTGCAGCCGTTGGCGTGCGGGCTGCCGTTAATGAGGAGTGCTGTCATTTCTATCAGATTTACTGCAAAAATACAAAAAAATGCTACGATCTATTCTTCTTCCTTTGCATTAGGCACTGCAAAAATGACCGTCAACACGCCGATGGCACCGGCGATGGGTTCTATGATACGAGCCACGGAGGCCGGAGGGATGAAAACGAATGTGGAGAGCAGCACCATCGTCACCGTGAT
>JAEEII010000216.1 GCA_016281295.1 Bacteroidales bacterium | reverse complement strand
GGATGAGAACTATTTGATTTCTTTCGCAAAAAGTCCTGATGGAACTGTATATGCAGGATGTGATGGATATAATAACGATGAAGATGTCGGCGTGTTCAGGACAGAGGATAATGGGGAGACTTGGGAAATGCTGAATGGTGATTTTCGTGTCAATTCCATTGTAATTGACGACAATGACAATGTTTACATTGCACATATTGACTTTCAAGGATTGTATCGTTCTAATGACTATGGCTATAATTTCGATAACATCAGTTCCGGCATGGATTATATTCAGACAGGCCTATCCATATTGCCCGATGGCTATATGTTATCATACGAGTATAATGGCTCTGTCTTCTTTGGAAAGATGTTCGTCAGCCGTGAGTCAGTTTACACGTCTTTTGAACTTGATGTTATTGCAGAACCAAGTGATAGTGGCGTGGCAAACGGTTCAGGGACATATCTTTTCGGTGAAAGAGCCCATCTTTCCGCCTCGGCAAATGAGAACTACCAGTTTGTCGGCTGGACCAACCAAGAAGGAGACACCATTTCAACAGATTCTGAATACGCCCATATGGTTACGAGAGGCGGACAGATTACAGCGCATTTTGCCAGTATTGAAGGAGTGAATGAAACAACAGAAATTGTAATAACAATCTGGCCTAATCCTGCAAGCGGCTTGGTTAGTATAGAAGGCGTAAAAGCCAGCGAAATGCAAGTTTACAACGCTTTTGGGCAGTTGGTGAAGACGGTGCGGGGGACGAATGAGGTTGATTTGAGTGGATTGGTGGAAGGGATATATTTGTTGCGCATCACTACCACCAATGGGATGCAGTATTCGAACCAAATAATAGTAGAAAGATGACTTTTCGCCATCTTGTGTGTCGCTTCATGTCATTAATCCGTCGGATCTTCGATTTGCGAAGGAAGCTCTTCTTCACCAATTTTTCCACAAGCCACAAATCCGCATTTTTCAAGTGGTTTTCAAAACTACGGCCTCAATGTTGCCAACGGAATTATCTTCACCCCATCAGGGCGAGTGTATGCCATGTGTCCGCCTGTTATGATGACAAGTAAATCAGGCTCGCGGAGGGGGACTTGTACCTCATCCTCGTTGTGCTTTTGAATCAATTGTTTGAGTTCGAGCAGATGACTTGCACCTTCCTCGATTTCCTTGCTGCCAAGTTTGCATTCAATCAAAGCGTAACGGCCATCTGCCAGATGAAGAACAAGGTCGGCTTCTAATCCGTAACGGTCGCGGTAATAAGACAAATGAGTGTCAAAGTCGGGGGTATATGCCTTCAAATCTCTGGCACACATCTGCTCGAAAATGAATCCAAAAGTTTTGAGTTGGGTGTGTAGCGCTTCGGGGGTTAGTCCTAAAGAAGCGACGGTTATCGAAGGATCAACAAAAGCGCGTTTGTATCCGCTTCGGATGACCGTCTTGCTCCGAATGGCGGGGCACCATGCGTCGATATTATTGATTACGAAAAGTTTAGTTAATGCCGTCACATAGTCATCGAAAGTGGGCATCGACAATGAAACTTCCTCGGAAGATACTATATCAGCCAACATGGAAGTATGTTTTGCCAAAGTTGATATATTTCTCGCATAACTGCGAAGAAGCAAACGGGCAATTCGTTCGTCGCGTTGCACGCCGTCAACTCTTGAGATGTCCTCCTTGCACACGGAATCCACATAATCGCGGGCAACAAGCAGTTTCGCTTTTTGTGACCGGATGTTGACCGTTGCAGGCCATCCTCCGCGACAAGCAACGTAAATCAGGTCTTCCACCTCCATGTCTGAGGTTACGCCGTCAATATCTATCGAAGGGTCGTCAAACAATTGTTGAAGCGATATCTTGCCGTTTGACTCTCCCGATTCCCATAGGCTCATGGGAAGCATTTTCATGCGAGAGATACGACCTGTACCAGAGTGCAGAATCTTACTTTTATCAACGGAATTTGATCCAGTTAGGATAAATTGTCCAGGTATATTGCGCTTGTCAACCGTCGTTCGGACTGCATCCCATAAGACTGGTGCGTCTTGCCATTCGTCAATCAGTCGGGGTGTGTCGCCCTGCAACAGCAAAGACGGTTTGGATGCCGCCGTGACAAGATACTCGTCACGTTTGTCTGTGTCTTGCAATTTGATAACGCTCTTGGCCATTTGTTCCGCTGTAGTGGTTTTTCCACACCATTTTGGGCCTTCAATAAAAACAGCACCAAAGGCTTCAAGCCTTTCCGAAAGAACATTATCAGCAATTCGATGTAAATAGTTCATAGTCAAACTCCTTTTCAGGCGCAAAGATACAACTATTTTTCTGAATCCACCAAACTATTTTGTGTTTTTGAGGTGTTTTACTTTGTGTTTTTGAGGTGTTTTACTTTGTGTTTTTGAGGTGTTTTACTTTGTGTTTTTGAGGTGTTTTACTTTGTGTTTTTGAGGTGTTTTACTTTGTGTTTTTGAGGTGCTTGATTTGCATTTCGCTAGTTAATCGCACTTTTAATCCAGCACGAAACTCCTCGGATTGAAATCACTATAGAAACGGCCATCAGTAGCCGTAAACTTCAGCACACAATAATCGGGGTCGGTCACGCCGCTAGGTTAGTACTCCGTGTCGCCCTCACGCCAAATCTTCATAATCAAGCTGCCCAGGCAAATGGAGTTTTTCCTTTTTCGGGAAAGCGGCTTCGTAAGCTTCAAAAGCTTCGGGGTTCTCGTCAGCCACAAAGTAACCCTTCGGCGGACAGTAAGTGCCCTCACGGTCGCCCCAATAGCCTGGAATCAACTCTTGCGCGAGGAAATAAGGCACTTCCGATTCTCTCGGCTCGGCATGATAATGTATCTTCAACTTGCTGGCCAAATCAAAACCTGCATTTTTGTAAAAGTCGATATTGCCCTCCATGCTGAGCAGACCGATGCCCATTTCCTTGGCCTTTTCAAGCGCATAGTTCAGAAGTTTCAGCCCATAGCCCTTCCGCTTGTAATCAGGATGGATACTAATGGGACCAAAAGTCCAAGAGGGGAACACGGTTCCATTGTCAAGGAGGATTTCAGCCTTTGAAAACATCACATGACCGATGATTTTTCCGTCTTCCTCCATCACGAAATCCAGTTCGGGGATGAAATCGGGGTTGTTTCTGTATTGGTTGAGCACATAATGCTCCAAGCATCCTGGACGATAAACGTTCCAAAACGCCTCGCG
Organism: Bacteroidales bacterium; assembly: GCA_016281295.1. Next base: position 1,051 of record JAEEII010000216.1, on the reverse strand, counting down.
CGTGAGGTCCTCTACTTCGCGATAATCTTTGGGCTGTTCTGTTCTGATGTTCATCTTTTATGGCTTATTGGTTTTGTTCAAACTTCTCTCTGGCCTGTTTGAGAATTTCCTCTTCCTCAAACAACTCCATTAGCATCTGTTCATTAGTGCTTCCAGGATCTTCGCTATGATCTTCTTTCACCAAGCGTTGGTTGCTGAATTCTTTCAGTTCCTCTTCGCTTACTTTCATCATCTGCATACAACGATTGCGTGTTGTCTGGATGGACTTCAAATACGCGTAACTGGTGTAATAATACATTGGAAAACCGATGTCAAGGAAGCTTTCTATGTTTTGAGCGTATTTCGATTCGAGCACCTCCTTTTTCAATTCATCCAATACTTGTTGTTGGTAAGAACGACGCTGGCTGTAAAAAGAAGAGACCTCGTGGACAAAGTTGACATTGCCGAGGGTATTGAACGTCTCGATATTAGAAGAGAAAATGTTTTCTGTCGTTTTAGAAAACTCCTCAGAGGCAACCGTAACGGCTGGCATGATATCGAAACGCAGACTGTCGTAATACTCAGGGTGACGCGCAACCTCTAATTCCACTTCTTTTGCCTGATGAATTGCGGATTCGGCTTTTTGCACCTGCTCAATGGTCTTGTCAAAGTCATAGAGAATCATCATGACCATTTCCTTCTTAGCGGCCTCTTTATGGCGTCTTTCGATGATAGCTGAGGTGCCGAAGGTGAGTATGATGGAGAAGGTCGTCGCGAGAAGCGTCAACAGAAACTGTTTGGTGTCGGACGAAGGATTTTCTTTCATATTCATTTCATTTTAATTGGTATGTCTTGTATCGTTTCCATTCCTCTTGGAGGTCGGCTTCATGCTCACCCATGAAGAACGTGGCTTGTAGGTCATCCTTGAAAGGCATCCAGTTGCCGCAGATGATGCCATCATGGGCGATGACAGGCTGGAAAATGCCGCTGTTGTTGTGTGCCTTATGGCTGTAATCTGGCGAGAGGACGACATCGCGGCTTTTGTAACTGATGAGGTATTCGTCGTATGGCG
>JAEEII010000215.1 GCA_016281295.1 Bacteroidales bacterium | reverse complement strand
TCATTCGATGCACCTTGCCTCGAATCTTGTCAAGCACACTGGTGCTAATGCCGAGCAAATCGGCTTCCTCCGACCTTGATAGTTTCAAACGAGACAGCAGACAAACCTTATAATCCAAATCGTTCATCTGGGGATACTTTGCTTTTAATTTCCAAATCTTGCGACATTTTTTTAAGACAATCAAAAGCAAATCCGAATTGCTGTTTTTTGAGATAAAGCACGGAATAATTATTCAACACCTTGTATCTCAAAGAAGATGATCCCGTATTAGCCCCATATTCCATGCTTTTTTATTTCCATACGGCTCCTCTCATTGAAATACACCTCCATGTGCGAAACGCTGTCAATCAACAGCACAGTGCTGTCAGGCATGGTGTCGGCCAAAGCTTCAGCACGAGTCACCATCCGACGCGCCTCACGCCAGGGACTGTTGCAAGCCGCGAAGCCCAACAGCAACAACAAACCGATGATATTGAATAGATTCCTCATTTCTACCGAGATTAAACCCCTACGGGGTAACCCTTTCTAAATTCTTAATTCTCTTCTACCGAGATTAAACCCCTACGGGGTAACCCTTTCTAAATTCTTAATTCTCTTCTACCGAGATTAAACCCCTACGGGATAACCCTTTCTAAGTAAGCGTCTCCGCAGTTACGTATTGACTGGTGATGGACTGGTTTATAGTTTTGCGCTTTCAAAATAACAAACGTATGGAGACGCAACAACAAGAGTTCAGCGAGACGGCCACAGTGCGCTACCGGCGGACGTGGCAGGGGTATGAGCAGGCGGTCCGCAGCGGCGGTTCCGTGACGCTCTCCTCGTATTGCAAGTCGTTCCACGTCAACAACCGCGGAATGACGAAGTGGATGTCAGCCATGGGGCTTTCGGCGAGGGGTTTGAAGCGAGAGGTGCGCGACGGCGCACCCATGTCTGGCCTTCCGTGACCTCCTCCCTGACCGCTGGAAAAAACAACAATAACGGATACCACGCATCCTTCTTCCGTCAACCAATGCCTACGGCATTTTGGAGACGCTTACTCGGAATGTAAAAAATTCCCCCAAAAGCCGTGAGAAAGCAAAAAACGGAGCAAAACCAGCCACTTGTGGCGACACCACAAAAACAGACAACCTTTTAAGTCAAACAGAAAGAATTAAACGACAATCCCTTTAGTTTTCTTTCACCTCACCCAGCCCTCACCCCCCTCACCATCTCCTAAGGTGAGAGGGTGAGAGCTACCGCGGGTGAGGGCTTAAAAACCAGGGGAAGAACTTCGGATTTCTTATTGCTTCACCACGGGATCCGAATAGGATGTGCCGTTGCCAAGGGTGACACGCAGGGTGTACACGCCGGCGGGGAGGCTTTCCATGACGATGGTCTCCAGCCCATTGTCTTGAGATAAGACAAGCCGTCCCATCGAGTCGAACAGCTCAGCCATGACGGGGACGACATCGGGAGAGAACGACAATCGGAGCTTGTCTTTGACGGGGTTGGGGTAGAGCCGGTAGGGACGGATATGGAGGCCGGATTCCGTGTCGGATGTCGAGAGCGAGCCGTCGGCGAAGAACTTTAGGAGGAAGACATCAGGCTTGTATTCATAGTTTTCCGGGTGGTTGATGTCGGACTTATAACTGAAACCTGTGATCAGGCATCCGCCGTCGTGACTCAACACGGCGTTTTGCGGCTTATAGACCTTCATGTCGTATTCTGGGAAATACCGGTTCCAATACCGGCGCCACAGGAGGTTGCCCCAAAAATCCATCTTTCCTACCACAAAATTGATCTCATAGTCATATCCGAAGTTCTCACCCAACTTATACACGAAATAAAACCCGTCGTCACCCGCTGGAAGCATCGGCACTATCACCCTGATGGTGTCGTGTGAAGAGTCTTCCCCGTCTATTGCGCAGGAAACGGGTTCCCCGTTGCGATCTACCCAGAGAAAACCGATGCCGTAACCACTTTCAAAAATGCCTTGGGTAATATCTTGGTGAATGATGCCCGCCTCATCTGCGAGAATCAGAGACCCGTCAGGAAAGGGGATTACGGCATGCCTTTGTGAAGTGGAGAACTGAGGGGGGACAAGTTCAAACATCAGACTCGGGTATGAATTTGTGGGATCCATCTCTCTGTATTTGTAGGGAAGGTCGTGCCGGTCGACCAGTTCCAGATCCCGGTTCATCCTCAGTAGAACCACTGTGTCGTTCATGGTATTCAATGTGTACAATTCTTCCAAAAGGCCGTAGTCACCGCTTCCGTCAGGGAACTCGAATGCCTGCTGGAACCTTGAATGATAAGGGAGGTTGGCGACATCGTCAAGCTCGCCTTCTGGTGTCAGGCGGAAAACAAAACGGGAATATCCTTCTTCGAAATTGCTGCAATCGTAGAGGAAGGATGGGGATACAATGTTGCCGTCACTGTCCATAAAGGAGCTTAGTGTGTAGATGAGGTTGTGGTAGTTTTCGGGGAGTTCAATCTCCCTTTGCCACAGCAGGTTCAAGTTACGGTTGAACCTTGCCATGAAAGGTCTGTCGTAATGGAAGGCGTTGTCATGCTTTGTGCCAACGGCCAGAAAACAATGCGGGTCATCGTGCGCCTGATAAATGCCATGGACGTAGGAATGGCAGTCCGCATAGCCCAGTGTCAGCTCTCCGAGCAACTCGCCTTTTGGCGATACTTTAACAACCAGAGGCGGCGATGCGGGTGTCCATTCGAAAATATCGCACTCTTTTCTGTGACTCAATGTCATCAGGCAATAACCCTCGGAACCGTCTTCCGGCGCGACATCAATAACATAACAATACGGCTTGTCATTCTCCATATTGCCATTAATATCTTGATACGGGAACGGCTTTTCGAAAAAGAGGTCTGGATTCTGAGCCGAAGCTCTGGCCAGGGCAAATGTTACCATAGCCAGAGCTACGATTTTTCGGAAATTAAATGCTTTGTTCATCATATTGCTCTATTTGATGAGGATTAGCTTTTGTACTGAATCTCCCATAGCGATAAAATACATGCCAGCAGGCAATGCCGAAATGTTAATGTTTTGGTTTTCAACTTCAATACATCCTGTCATCAAAGTTTGACCCATCACATTGGTGATGCGATAATCACTCAAAGAGACATCCTTATTTGGCATCTCTATATGAATGACACCGTCGGTGGGATTGGGATAAACCTGGAATCCCGCCGCCCAATCGGATTCCACCATGCCAGTGTGAAATTGTGCATACACTTCATCGCAGTCCGCATCGCTCCATTTTTGAATCAGTGTCTTTCCATTCCAAAAGCAACGAATGCCATCCATTCGATAGTCTTTACTCATCAAATTATCAGGAAAAAAACTGGTAGTATGACCCACACCACAGAGGATTTCTCCGCTGAACACTCCGTCTTGGTCGCTGACCACCATCAACTTACGATAAAACTCTCCTTCATAGTCCATAAATGCAACGCTGTCCACATGCATCAGCACGGTTTTGTCGCCCACCTTGATTTCCCATTTGTCACCAGTCATAGCACCAAAGTCGTAAAGAACCGTGAACTCATCCTTACTTTTGTTATACCAATACACAACATTACTTTCTTGATAAATATATTCATAAGTAACCTCTTGATAGCTTATTCCTTTGTCATAGAGTGTATTGGTCTTGATTATAATAACAACATCTTTATGATGAATGGTAGTGTCGGCGGCAATTTCCAGATGCTGGTAAGTGATGCTTCCGTCATTGTTCACAATCTCATAATACCATTCGTTACCGTATAACGGATAGATGGTTTCGCCTTTTGTTGGAATCGGCAAACCACCATTGATACCGTCCACGTCTTCCATCCATAGGCATTCGCCAATCGAACCTCTATTTAAAGCCTCAAGAAGATCGGTGGTGCCGTATTGTGCTTCTTCCAACGTCCAACTGCTGCTGGAACTGCCTGGCTCAAATGGACATGATGCAGAAATGACATCACTTGGATATTGCGATGGGAGAAGGTTGTAGTCAACTTGCCAATAGCAATTGTTGAGCGATGTACTTTCAACGGGAGCAATGATGCTACACCAAGCGTCCTGGTTAGGACAGATAACAGCTCCAGCGACATAACAGTTACGAACATATCCTGAAGAACCAATGGCACCTGAAAGACCACCCATTTGGATATTATTAACTATGTCACATTCTACGCTGACTTGGCCTGTGTTATAACAATTGATAATACGACCATCCGTAGCCGTGATGCCACCAGCTTTCACCCTTACGGTATTTTGTGCCTTGATATTGGCTTTATTGCCGCATCTCAAGATCTTGGCGTTACTTGAAAAACCCATAATGCCACCTGCTTCTTGGGCTATGATTTCACCAGATTCATGGTTTACACAATCCTCAATTACCGATGGAGATAGCGAAGACCACTGATTAGGTACAGTTGTTGAACCGGCGATGCCACCAGCACAACTTTTTTCTGAATGGATAGTTCCGTAATTGTCACAATCCCTGATGGTAAAGATACCTCTGCCTACGATGCCGCCAACAGAACCTCCCATTATTGATTCAAAGCACCCGTAGTTCACACAACTTTCAACAAGGATTTGATTTCCTATACCCACAATGCCACCACAATCTGATCCATGTTGTATAATGCCACTAACAATGCAATGGATGAACTCCGAGTTAGATGCCTGACCAGCAATGAATCCGGCGTAACAACCACTTTCGATAACAGCATCTTCAATACGGATATTCTTAATCAAAGCCCCATCGGAGAAACCAAACAAACCTTGATACGAACTTAAATCGCTGACAGTATGGTTAGCACCGTCAAACACGCCAGTGAAAGGGTTGATATAATCACTGGCAGGTAGGATATAACCAATGGACGGCCAAATGAAACCTTGTGATCCGCTCAAACAAATATCCTCAGTGAGGAGATAATGCGCATCCCCTCCGGTGCCATTGTTGGTTTGCTCGGCAAGCAACGCCAACTGTTCAGGGGTGGCAATCTGATAGGGGTTTTCTTGAGTGCCATCGCCACCAGCGTAAGACTCGGCCACAGTGCCGTCCCAACACGGGACTTGTGCTCCGCCAATCAGTGCGGAAACAAGGATGATAAGAGTAAACAATAACTTTTTCATTTGTTTAAGATTTTGTTTATTAATTATATTTCGTTGATAATTTCTTCCAAACTACGATTGTCATTCGAAAGATCCATTTTTTGTTGCTTGATTCGGACTTTACGTCTGTAATACGATTCGGTTTGAGTGTCCAATAATATGGAAATCACCACATTGGAGAAGCCGTTTTTGGCCAGACAGCAGATGCGCACATCCCATGAACCAAGTTTGGGATAGCGTGAAAGCAGCCGCTGTGAAAAACCATCATAGACCAAGTCGGTGAGACTGACGAAATCATCCCAGTCATCATCACGTAACTGGAAATTC
>JAEEII010000214.1 GCA_016281295.1 Bacteroidales bacterium | reverse complement strand
GAGGGTGAATGGCTCGATGTTATACGTGATGGTATCACCTTGCATTCCGACTTCCTTCATGCTGAAGTGTTGATTGGGAGAGCCGTCAGCATTGAATGTTGAAATGGAGATTTTTTTACGCGGCTCACCTGAAATCGGATCTAAGGCATCCGTAGTCTCACATTTGATGTATGAACCATCTTCGTTATATAAGACGGTGTCGATGAAATGCATCGGGGCACCATGATCATCAAAGACTTCAAAGTTCCCCAATTCAATCTTTAACGGCACATCGACGGCGGACTTTGGCTCATCAACGGCATGCTTTTCTTGTGCCGTCACCTTGGCGTTGGCGAACAGCAACAGTGCCAACACCGGTATGGTAGCCAGCAGCCTCCACCAGAGACGTCTGGCCTTTTCGTTTCTTGTAATCATCTTGATACGTTTTTTAGTAAGGATTAAACTGAAATTATTGCTCATGGAGCTGAAATCGACGGCCGTGCACTGCTGCAAGATCAGCATCATATAGTTTCGTTTGTCAACGCCGTTGGCTACCACATCGTGGTCGGCGGTATATTCGTGAAGACTCTGCAACTCCCTTTTATAGAGATAGATAAAGGGATTGAACCATTGCAGCACCATCATCAGTTCCACGAAGAGGATGTCCCAGGAATGGCCATGGGCGATATGGCTTTTCTCGTGCTGAACGATGTTGGGTGACACTGTCTCATCAGGAAAGAAGGCATAGCGGAAAAAGGAGAACGAGCCTTGATCCCGATGGGTATAGACTGCGGTATAGCCGTCCATCTTTTGCTTCGGTGAGCGGATGATCAAAGCGATAAGCCTTCCCATTTTAAAAAGGAAGAGCAGCCCCATGACCAGCACACCTAATAAATAAACGATGCCCAATACTTGCCACAGGCTGATGTGAAAACCTTCCGGTTGCGAAACCACTATTTCAGGCAAGGTGGTCACTGTGGATTCTCCGTATGAGATAGTGACCTCGTTAAGCATAAAGCCATAGAACAACTGTTCCTTAAAGGCAATCACTTGAGGAACGGTTTGTCCCATGAATAGCCCGATCAAAGGCAACGACAAAGAGAACAGCAAGGCACTCAACAGAAAGCAGCGATTGAATTGGAACCGGTTGCTGTTTGTAAACAGCAGACGGTAGGCCACCCACAGCACCATCAGACTGATGGCGACAGGCAGGATATACTCTAACATGGTTTGTGCATTCATGGCTTACTGTTTTTCGTTGTCAATGGCCTCATCAATCATTTTCTTGAGTGACTCCAGTTCCTCCAAGCTGAAGTTCTCTTTTTTGGCGAAAGCCGACACCAGGTCGAGGTAGGAGTTGTTGAAATAGCGTTCCACCACACTGCCGAGAAAGTTCTGCGAATACTCTTCCTTGCTGATGGCAGGTTGGTAACGGTTGGCTTTGCAGAACGTTTCGTGTTTTACGAAGCCCTTCTTCTCGAGGATACGGATGACAGTTAACACGGTGTTATAAGCTGGTTTCGGTTCTGGAAAAGCCGCCATAATCTCATTGGCAAATCCACTGCCGATGCCCCACAACACTTGCATCACTTGTTCTTCTGCTTTTGTTAACTCTTTCATATTCAATATTATATTAATCGATTAATAAACAACATTCAAAGTATCCAATCGTTCTTTTTCCTCTGGAGTAAATTTAAAAAAGTTGTCTCGGATGACCAAAATATCCATATTGCCTTTCTCAATCAAGTCCCAAGGACAATCCTCCAATAGGTTATGTTCACAGTCAAACTCTTTCAGCGACTTCATCTGTGACAGTGCTGGAATCTCCAAAAGCTTGTTAAAGCCCACGCCCAAACGTTCCAGCGAATCCATGCGAGTCATCCAAGTAGGCAGAAACAAGATTTTATTGTGATGAATATAGAAGTATTTCAACTGTTTAAGATTCCGCAAGGTATCAGGGATCACCTCAATTTCATTGAACGAAAAATAGATTTGTTCCAGACTATCGAGGCTTCCGATGAAATCAGGGATGACTTTGATATGATTCTTATAGAAGTCAATCTCACGAAGTGAAGACAATTGCGCGATTGGTTCCGGGATTTCTGAGAAGTCATTCTCATAGAAGATGATGTTTCGGAGGTTTTTCATCTCGGCGAACGAAGCCGGCAGGGAGCTTATCTTGTTTCGGGCAAGCACCAAGGTCTTGCATTGAAGCAGCCCCACATTGCTTGGCAGTTTCTCAATACCATTGTCGGTCATCAGGAGGCGTTTGACTTTGGCGAGGTGACGGATATCAGCCTTTGTCAGTTTCAGCTGATTATAGTTCAAGTTGATTTCGCTAAGGCTGTCAAGGGAAGATACCCAAGCGGGGATGTGTTTGATATGATTTTTTTCAAGGTTCAGTCTTTTCAGGTTTTTATACCTTTTTATATTATAAGGGATGCGGCTCAGATTCTTGTCGGCAAGTGAGAGATCCTCAACGGTATAGTCATAGCCCCTAAGCGTTGCGCATGATGGCAGCAACAACATTAAAATCAGAGACAATATGATGTGTTTCGTTTTCATTTCGCTAGTATAACGCTGCAAATATAACAATTATTTTAATGATACAACTATTTTTTTAGTTATTTATTGATTTTTTTCTGAATCAAAAAAAATTCTTTTTTTTCTTGCATAAAATAAAAAATGTGTATTTTTGCAGTCGCAAAGGATGCCCAATGGTGTAATTGGCAACACGACTGACTCTGGATCAGTAAAGTCCAGGTTCGAACCCTGGTTGGGCAACAAGAAAAACCCCTAACTTGAGAGCAAATCAAGTCAGGGGTATTTTTTTGTGTAAAAAAAACACAAAAACACCAACATTGGCATTGTTTTTGCTATCCAAAAAAAGCACCGGATCAAAATTTATGAAACCTTATTTCATTTTTTCTTCTGGCCTCATCTGACCGCCCGCAGGAGGTCTTTTGTGATTTCAACCGATTTATAAACCAAAACTAAACATTATGAAAAGTCTCTCCTTTTCTCAAGAACACTTTCAATTAATTCAAAACGTTGCGAATCTATTGGCCAACCGTTTCCCTAAAGCAGTAAGGAATCCCAGAGAGTTGTATTACACAGGCTATATGGCTGTGTTAAAGGCACTTCCCTACTATCAAACAGGACGTGGTGCAAAGGTTAAAACTTTTCTCTCAACGTGCATTTACAACGAAATGCAAAAAGAGATTAGAAAAATTAACAACGTGGTCACCCTTCCCAGTAAGCAACAATCCCAATACTCTTTCACGTCATTAGAAAACAATGAAACCATTGAAATGAACCTTTGGGAAGAGTGTGCGGATGACGAAAAGCAGCATTCGCTTTTAGAGACACTGGACAAACTCTTGGACCAACTCAACCCCAATGATAAGAACCTCATTCAATGTCGTTACGGTTTTACCGGAGTTCCTATGACCCTCAAAGAGCTGGGAAAAACTCAGGGGGTCACTTTACAAGCAATCCAAAAACGTTTGAACCGTATCGAACGCGAGTTGAGAACAAGTATCTACCCACAATGCGCTTAATTCACAAACGCAATTATAAAAAACCATCCGATGGGTTGAAAAAAACCACCCACCGGGACTATATGAGAACACAGGCACTTTAAAACAAAAAGAATTATGAAAAGAACCAGAAAAAACCAAGTTAATGAACCTAATACGATGGATTTTGAACCTATCCCTTACTACCAAGCTATCAAGCCTGTCACCAAGAAAGCGTTAAAAAGTATGACGCTGCTGGACAAATTGGAAAAATTGATAGAGATTGCTGAAAACTGCAAGCTGAGAGATGATTTCTTTCAAAGGCACAGTAATCTAATCCAGTCGATAGCGGAACAGCTTCAGCTGACACCTTCCGAAACCGTTATGCTCTGCCCCTACATCGCAAACCCAGAGATGGGAGTTAACAATGATGACATAAAAAACTACTTTGGTTGTTCTCCCATTAGTGTTTTGCGCAAGCGAGAAGAAATGAAAACGCTTATCAAAAGACGTTATCTCACAAAAAACAATTGTTATGGCAACGGAACCGTCTATCATCTAAGCGAAAGGGCAAAAACCGCTTTCTGCGACAATCAGGCCTTGCCTATTGTCAACACCACGAATCTGACCGCAGAAGCGTTTATGAGACACTTCAACCTTTTGGTGCGCGAATTGAGGCAAGGCAACCAGATTGACGAAAATGAGCTACACCAAGAGACCCTGGAGTTACTCAACGAAAACTCACAACTGGCCATTGCCCAAAATATCTCCAGCTTAAATGTACCCAATCCCGACAAGGCATACCTGCTTTACTTCTGCAAACGACTAGTGATCAACCACGATACCCAGGTTCCTCTCGGAGATCTCAGATTTATGGCAATAAACGACATCAGGGATGATTTCCCCACTCTCATGAGAGACGGGAGCCATTCTTTCATCAAAGAGGGACTTCTGATTTATGCTGGCCAAGATGGATTGTTTTCTGACAATGTCTTCCAGCTCACTGATAAAGCCCGCGACCTCTTCCTCAGTGAATATAACCTTCCAGAGGTCATTGATGAAGTTGAGGATGATACACACAGCAACATCATCAATTGCACGGATATCAAGCCAAAAACAATGTTCTATGCCCAGGAGGACAAGGGACAAATCGACACCTTACTGCACTTGCTCAACGATGAACAGCTGCAAGCCATCCGTGAGCGTTTGGAGAAAGCCAACTTACGCAAGGGATTCAACTGCTTGTTTTACGGAGGGCCAGGCACAGGCAAGACTGAGACGGTGTTACAGCTGGCCCGCATAACTGGACGCGACATCATACAGGTTGACATTTCATCCATCCGTGACAAATGGTATGGGGAGACCGAAAAAATCGTGAAAGGCATCTTCGATAATTATGCCGAACGAGTGAAAAAATCGAAACGCATCCCCATCCTGCTCATTAACGAAGCCGATGCCGTGCTTTCAGTGCGTACCAGTGTGGGCGGCAACAACCCCACCCTCGAAAAGACCGAGAATGCCATTCAGAACATCCTGCTCCAAGCTATGGAGGACATCGACGGCATTATGATTGCCACCACCAACTTGACTTGCAACCTCGACAGTGCTTTTGAAAGGCGTTTTTTATACAAGGTGGAGTTCCACAAACCCAGCATCGATGCCAAGACCCACATCTGGAAGAGCTTCTTGCCTGACCTCTGCGAGGCCGATGCTATGACGCTGGCAAGCCATTACGACTTCAGCGGTGGCCAGATTGAAAACATCGCACGCAAGGTGATGGTCGAACAACTTCTCTATGGTAACACGCCTAACCTCAGCCGTATTGAAACGCTTTGCTCGAACGAGGAAATCGCAGGTCGAAACAAGAACAGTCGCAAGCCAATAGGATTCAATCCCTTATGATTCCAGCTATGTCTTTAACACTCTGTATGCAACAAAACGAAAAAACCACCATTGACAAAAGTGGTGTCGAATATACCGTTCACGGTAATAGACTTGTTAAATGTAACAATACAGCACTAAAGTGCTACTACGTCAAGCCAGGCATCCGATACATCAACGACGATGCCTTTGAGAACTGCAACCGCTTGCAGCAGGTTGAGCTTCCTAAGACGGTGATCCACATCGGGGCCTGGGCTTTTTACCGTTGTCAAGCTTTAGAGAATATCGTTGTTCCCGCCTCGGTCACCACGATAGGAGACTATGCCTTCAGCAACTGCAAGTCACTGAAAAGCATCTTACTGGTGGGCAAGGTAAAGTCGATCGGCGAATACGCTTTCTTGTCGTGCGATGCACTGAAAAGCATTGTCATCCCGCGTGGCACCAAAGCAATTTATCAAACAATAATTCCCGAATGCTACTGGCCTCTAATGAAAGACACGTTATCAAAAAACACATAGCCAATACCGCGCTGGGATTTCAGAAATAAATTAATACTGATACGATGAAGAAATTGTTATTATTATGGCTCGTGTTCACAATAGGTTGTCAGCCCAAAACCACAAGGTACGTCCATTACCACAACGAGCGCTTTGGCTTTGAGCTGGACTATCCTTCCTTCATGAAGAAGGATCCACCGCCTGAGAATGGCGATGGCATCCGTTGTCAAGGTAGAGGGATGGAACTGGTAGCGTATGGCAGCATCAACGGCGGCGTCATCCTCACATTAGAGCTCACTTACCATCAAGAGCAAGTCGATTCAGCAACAATCAATCATATATTGAAAAGCTTTTGCTTTCAAGGCATTTATTAGTAACTTTGTAGTCTCTATTTATGTATTAAGATAATCATTAAAAACAATCATCATTATGATAAAAAACAATTACGACCCACAAGTCACCCTCATCAAGAAGCACAATGCGGATGTGTTCCACGAAACCACCGGCATCATCAAAGCCGGCTACTACATCACCCCTTCGGGCAAACGCATCGACCTCGATATGCAGCCGATGATTGACGGAGGCCGCTGTTACCACAAGGATTTAGGTCCTGTTGACGCACCAAAACTGAAAGACTGCGGTGTCGTCAGGGTTGAAAAAGGCGACTGCCTCAAGGTGGCCGAGGATTTGGTCAAAGAAGGCTACCACCCTGCCCTGCTCAACTTCGCCAGTGCAGGCCATCCCGGTGGCGGTGTGGAGACAGGAGCTCGTGCTCAGGAAGAGACCATCTGCCGACGCAGCACGCTGACACGCTCCATTTTTAGCTTCGATAGATGGTATGCTGCTCGCTACGGCTACGAACATCGCGAAGGGAACAACTACCCCATCTCCCGCTCGCTCGACTTCAGTGCGATTTATTCGCCCCAAGTCACGGTCTTCCGCGAAGCCGGTCCCGACTATACGCTGATGGAGGAGCCCTTCCAAGTCGGTGTCATCACCAATGCCGCCCTCAACATGAACGGCAGGTTCCCCATCCGTCTCACCCCTGACGGACACATCCCTGAAGAAGGCAAAGCCATCACGCTCAACAAGATTCGCACCATCTTACGGATAGGCCTGATCAAGGGCCACGACAGTCTCGTGTTAGGCGCCTTTGGCTGCGGTGCTTTCAAGACCCCGCCGCGCGAGATGGCCCAACTCTTCAAGCAGGTGATTGAAGAAGACGAGTTCAAGGACCGTTACCGCCTCATCACCTTCGCCATCCTCAGCGACCACAACGACCGCAGCGGCAACCTCGCCGCCTTCGAGGAGGTGTTCAATAAGTAAAGGTCATGCAAGTACACGAAATGATCAGGGACAACTATCCCGAGTATTACAGCATCGAGCGGTATCCTGCCGCCGAAACCATCTGTATCCGAAAGACAACTAATGAATGGGGTATCTTTGGTAATTTCTACAGGACACCCATCGTTGTCAACGGCATCACTTTCGATTGCACGGAACGCATTTTCCATATCATGAAACTGAGACCCGATGCTACCGAAGGCTTCAAAGAGATGATGGAAGTCAAGGCTGGCATGGGGATAAAGATGCACATAAAACACATCTACAACACACATCCCGGATGGTTGCGCAACGATTGGCCAAGTTTGGTGGTGGATGCCATGAAATATTGCCTAACACTCAAATATGAGCAGAGTGAGGCTTTCCGCAACGAACTGGCGCGGAGCAAGGGCAAATATATTGTGGAAGACGAAACTGGTAGAAAGAAAGGCAGAGACGCCGACACTTGGGGCACCGTGCTCCAAGGCAACGAATACGTAGGCCCCAACTTGCTGGGTCGCCTGCTTATGGAATTGCGCGACAACGGACATTTTGAATTCAAGAACAAACCAGAAATCAACTTCACCTAATGATTAAAAAACGCATTCTCGGCACTGGTAACTTTGCCTTAGACATCATCTACCAACGGGAGTACCCCGAAGGATTCAATACCGCCAAAAAACGCAACTCCTTTGTTGACAAGAAGATTATTGAGGAGGTGGGGAACACCTGCGGCAATGTGATGTGCATGCTGCCTTATCTGGGTGTGGAGACCTATCCCGTTGGTCATTTCGACGAGTCGGAGCAAGGCCTGAAGATCACCGCCGACCTGAAACGCTACGGTGCCAACACCCGCTTTGTCAAAAACAGCAAAGAGGGTGGCACCACCTTGATGACTTGCATCCATAAATTTGACGCCAATGGGCGACACACCATGAGCCACCGTGCCACCGCCCCCAACAGCCGATTCCCGAAGAGAAAACAGCTGCGCAAGGACGAGGTACAAGGCTTTGTCAACACGTTGGACTTCTCCCCCGACGCTTATTTCTTCGACGTGTCCGACGCTGGCCCTCGCGAACTGGCCAAAGCCCTGAAGGGACAAGGCGTGCTGGTCTATTACGAGCCAGAAGGCAACAAGGAGATGAACAAGTTCATCAAATGCGTTGAAGTCAGCGACGTCATCAAGTTCTCAGGCACCAACATCCTTGACACCTCGTTTGTGGCTAACTATCCCGATAAACTCTTCATCCGAACCATGGGAGAGGCAGGTATGGAATTTAACCTGCGAGGCCAAGGCTGGAAGAAGATTGCTCCTGTTCCTAACAACAATGTGGTTGATTGGGAAGGCGCCGGCGACTGGACCTCATCGGTTTTCCTCGCCGAGCTATGCAAGCTGAACAAACTCAACATCGCACAACTCACAGAACAAGATGTTCGCATGGTACTGGAAACCGCTGCCGCAACCGCCTCGCGCAGCGTGAGTTTCATGGGCAGCAAAGGAATGATTCAAGAAAAATAAAAACTAATAATCTATGGCTAATTTAAAAGGTATATTGTCTTTAATGGAACGAATTGAAAATAAGCAAATATTTGAAGGTATTGATTTTGATACCGAAAAATTAACAGTATCATATAATCCAAATCATGAAGAAAACGTTGATACTTCAATTGAAAATAATCCTACAAACAACACAGAAATAATTCCTGGCGTAAATGTATGGTATATTTTTAAAAGGAAAAGAGGATTTCGTGGAGATGGAAATCCATTAATATATGCACTAAAAGGAGAAAAAGGGTGGACTTTCAATAGTGAAGAAGATAGAATTGCTATAGAAAACCAATTTGATTTAATTGCAACCAAATTTGCAACATTATATCCAATTGGTGTGACTGTTATAATTCCAAGTGGTAATGAATTAAATCATCATATTGCTGATGTAATAAAATCAAAAAGTCCAGATGCCAAAATAATAGAAGGCGTTATATGCAAATTAACAACAGAAGAAGTTGAGGATATTGTCCTTGATAAAAGTTCAGAGTTTCGGAAATATTATGGGAGCGAATTCAATACTGCGTTTAAAAGATTAACTTTGTATTTAGATGATATGGATACACATCGAAAAGGTACATTCTCAAGGCATTTTGTCAAAGACAATGAAATGAGGGATGTTTTGAACTTTACACTAAAAGTAAGCACTGACAAATATGCAACGTATGCAAATCTAATAAATGACAAAGATATATTGATAATAGATGATACTATCAGTAGAGGACAATCAATAAACGAGGCTTGTAAAATAATGATGGAGTCATATTCTCCTAAATCAATTACAGTATTAACACTGCTTTCAAAACTTTATTAGTTGTTAATAATAATACAGAACATTTTATTTACATACATCTTGTGCCATCAAGTATATAATTACCAAAAATAATAAATACAACAATATGATTACCTGTTATCACGGTTCTC
>JAEEII010000213.1 GCA_016281295.1 Bacteroidales bacterium | reverse complement strand
GTCCTTCGATGCTATCGACTCCGCTCCGGAAGAGAAGGAAAGAGGTATCACCATCAACACCGCTCACGTCGAGTATCAGACTGAAAAGCGTCACTATGCTCACGTTGACTGCCCTGGCCACGCTGACTATGTGAAGAACATGGTTACTGGTGCTGCCCAGATGGATGGTGCTATCATCGTTGTCGCCGCTACCGACGGTCCTATGCCGCAAACCCGTGAGCACATCCTGCTCGCCCGTCAGGTCGGTGTGCCCCGCTTGGTGGTGTTCCTGAACAAATGCGACCTCGTTGACGATGAAGAGCTCCTCGAGCTCGTCGAAATGGAAGTCCGCGACCTTCTGAGCAAGTATGAGTTCGATGGCGACAACACGCCTATCATCCGTGGCTCCGCTCTGGGTGCTCTGAACGATGACCCGAAATGGACCCCCGCTATCGATCAACTGATGGAGGCTTGTGACACCTGGATTCCTGAACCTCAGCGTGCCGTTGACAAACCGTTCCTGATGCCTATCGAAGACGTGTTCTCCATCACTGGCCGTGGTACCGTTGCTACCGGTCGTATCGAAACTGGTGTCATCCATGTTGGTGATCCCGTCGATATCCTCGGTATGGGTGCTGAAAAGCTGAAATCAGTCGTTACTGGTGTGGAAATGTTCCGTAAGATCTTGGACGAGGGCGAAGCTGGCGATAACGCTGGTCTGCTGCTCCGTGGTATCGACAAGGATGAGATCCGCCGTGGTATGGTTATCGCCAAGCCCGGTTCGGTGAAACCTTATCACCACTTCAAAGGTCAGGTTTACGTCCTTTCAAAAGAAGAAGGTGGCCGTCACACCCCGTTCCGTAACAAATATCGTCCTCAGTTCTACTTCAGAACCACCGACGTCACCGGTGAGATCACTCTCCCCGACGGAATGGAAATGGTTATGCCTGGTGACCACGTCACCATCGATGTGAAGCTGATCGCCGACATCGCTATGGACAAGGGTCTTCGTTTCGCTATCCGTGAAGGTGGCCGTACCGTTGGCTCTGGCCAGGTTATCGAGATCATCGACGATTGATGTAACATTCACTAAAACCAAAGGGAGGTCACCCGTTGACCTCCCTCATCTACGGGCGTAGCTCAGTTGGTAGAGCATCGGTCTCCAAAACCGAGTGTCGAGAGTTCGAGCCTTTCCGCCCGTGCTTTTTTATAATAAAGATTCATGAAAGATGAAAATTGTTGACTACTTTAAGGAATGCTATACCGAGTTGACTGAGAAAGTCTCTTGGCCAACTTGGAAAGAACTACGCAGTAGTGTCATTGTCGTATCCATTGCTTCCCTGATTATCGCTTTGGTGGTATTCTTGATGGATATCTCTTTTAAAAACCTGTTGGAAATGTTCTATCAACATATCCATTTCTAATTGTGTTTTATTGAATCTATTAAGCATTTCGGGCTAACGTAACAATTTCGCTTGAAACATGAACGCAACGAACGAGAAAAGATGGTACGTGGTTAAGGCCATCAGTGGTAAGGAGAAAAAGGTGAAAGAATACCTCGAATCCGAAATCAAACGCCTTAACTTGCAGGATCAGATTTCGCAAGTCCTGATTCCCACCGAGAAATACTTTGAGGTCAAAAACGGAAAGAAGATCTCTAAAGAGAGAAACTACCTTCCCGGATATGTCCTCATTGAAGCTATCCTCCAAGGGGAAGTCGTCCATGTGATTCGTAATGTGCCTAATGTGCTCGGTTTCCTGGGTACCAAAGGCGAACCGGACCCGCTGCGCCCAGCTGAAGTGAACCGTATCTTGGGTAAGATTGATGAGCTTCAGGAAATGGGTGAGGGGAGCGATATCTCCTTCATGGTGGGTCAGTCTGTGATCGTGAACGAAGGACCGTTCAAGAGCTTCAGCGGTATCATCGAAGAGGTCAACGAAGAGAAAAAGAAACTCAAAGTGAGCGTCAAGATCTTCGGTCGTAAAACACCTCTCGAGCTGAGTTATTTTCAAGTTAAATTAGAGTGATGCCCGGAAACTGAATTGGAAGTTTCCTTATCATTTAATGAAGGATTAAAAAATGGCAAAAGAAGTAAGCGGATTAATCAAACTGCAAATTAAAGGAGGAGCCGCAAACCCCGCTCCGCCCGTTGGACCCGCCCTCGGTTCCAAAGGCGTGAATATTATGGAGTTTTGCAAGCAATTCAATGCCCGTACCCAAGATCAGGCTGGCAAGATTTTGCCCGTCATCATCACGGTGTACAAGGACAAGTCTTTCGATTTTATCGTCAAGGCTTCCCCAGTGGCTGTTTCCATCCTCGAAGTCGCCAAGATCAAGTCGGGTTCCAAAGAACCTAACCGCTCCAAAGTGGGTAGCCTCACTTGGGACCAGGTGCGACAGATCGCTACCGACAAGATGAAGGATATGAATTGCTTCACCATTGAGTCAGCCATGTCAATGGTGGCTGGCACAGCCCGTAGTATGGGAGTGAAGGTAACAGGCGAATCACCTTTAAAAAAAGACTAAGTCTTTAATGCATTTGTAGAACAAAAAAAACTAAAGTCAAATGTCAAAAGTTACCAAACAGAGAAAAGAAGCTTTGGCTAAGTTCGACAAAAGCAAGAGTTACTCCTTGATTGAAGCGGTTAATATCGTTAAACAGATCACTTACACCAAGTTTGATGCTTCTGTTGACCTTAACATCCGTCTGGGAGTTGACCCACGTAAAGCCAACCAAATGGTGCGTGGATCAGTCACCCTTCCTCACGGAACCGGTAAGGTCGTGCGAGTTCTGGTTCTCTGCAACCCGGACAAGGCCCAAGAAGCTTTGGATGCTGGTGCCGACTTCGTCGGTCTGGATGAATATATCCAGAAAATTAAGGATGGTTGGACTGATGTTGACGTTATCATCACTACTCCTAACATCATGCCTAAGGTTGGTGCGCTGGGTCGTATCCTCGGTCCCCGTGGATTGATGCCTAACCCCAAGACTGGTACGGTGACCATGGAGGTTGGTAAAGCTGTTCAAGAAGTAAAAGCCGGTAAGATCGACTTCAAAGTCGATAAGTACGGCATCATCAATGCTGCAGTCGCAAAAGTCAGTTTCACTCCAGAAAAAATCTTTGATAACGCCAAGGAACTCATCTCCACCGTTATCAAGTTGAAACCAGCAGCTGCCAAAGGTACCTACGTGAAGAGCGTCTTCATCTCAAGTACCATGAGCCCGGGGGTGCAGATCGATATTAAATCAGTAGCAATCTAAAGTTGAAAGGAAGTTATTGAAATGAGAAAAGAAGATAAAAAATCGATTATCGACTCCATACTCGCTGAACTGCAGGCTTGTCCTAATTTCTATCTGACCGACATCTCCGACCTCAACGCCGAGAAGACGAGCCAGCTTAGAAGACAGTGCTTCAATAGTGGCATCAAGATGCTCGTTGTTAAAAACTCCCTCCTGCATAAAGCTATGCAGCAGACCGGTAAGGATTATTCCGATCTTTACGACGTCCTGAAGGGTTCAACAGCCGTGATGCTGTGCGAGACGGGTAATGCCCCCGCCAAACTGATCAAGAATTTCCGTCAGAAGAGTGATCGTCCCATCCTGAAGGGCGCCTTCATCGAGGAATGCTGCTACATTGGCGACAACATGGTTGACGCCCTCTGCAACATCAAGTCGAAGAACGACCTCATCGCGGACATCATCGCCCTGCTGCAGTCGCCGATCAAGAACGTCATCAGCGGCCTCCAGTCCGGCGGACACAAACTCTCCGGTATCCTCGAGACGTTGTCAGAAAAGGCAGAATAAAAAAACTGAATGTAAACATTCGAACGATAAGTAATAGAATTAAATTTGTAAAACTCTAAAAAATAAGTTAAAAATGGCAGATCTTAAAGCTTTTGCTGAACAATTAGTGAATCTTACTGTTAAGGAAGTAAATGAACTCGCTACCATTTTGAAAGAAGAATACGGTATTGAACCCGCTGCTGCTGCTGTCGCAGTCGCCGCTCCTGC
>JAEEII010000212.1 GCA_016281295.1 Bacteroidales bacterium | reverse complement strand
GTGCTAAACACTTCTAATTTTTCGTCCCTGATTTAGGGGTTTTCGTCCCAAAACATCGGTTTTTTAGCAGGACTGTTCGGATTTTTATCATAAAAGTTCGGATAGGTTTCTTTGTGTTTGTCTGTTACTCAATATTTTATTGTGTTGTGAAAGGTCAAAAAGTTCGGATGGCCGTTCGGACGGGCTATTTTTGTTATACTATTGCAAAACAATAATGACATTAAACCCTAACGACTATGAAAAAAACCAGTTTACTGTTTTTGATGCTGGCACTCGTCACCACGAGTATCCACGCCCAGGAATCGGCCTTCGAGGTGCTGCTTCCGTATGAGGTTGAATTTGGCCGCTCCTTTTGTTGGGAGACTGCCGACGGCGACTTCATCGTCAATCCTGGAAACAACATGCTGGTGAAAATGTCGCAAGAAGGCGAGATTGTTGACGAGATAGCCTATACCATCGAGAGCGAACACAACACGTTGACCCATATTTGCTGGACACTCGATATCCCCGGCGACCCGACACACCATTACGTTGTCGCCGAGTTGGTGGATTTCGATGCAAAATGCATCAATATCCTTCACATCTTCAAGCTCGGTGACGACCTCCAGTACGATCCCGACGAGGTGATTGTAATAGACCTTTCCGAAGAAATCAAGGAATGGGCTTTTCTACTGCCTCAAGCTTGCGTCCTGGAGCAAGACGGTTCCTTTTTATTGGCATCGAACGTTGCAAGATGGGATGGTACATACAATCTGACTTTTGTTAGGGTCTTCCCTGACGGCCAGACGATCATTCACTTTAACGAACATTTCAGTGACTATGGCTATATCCAAATCTGCCAACTGGTTCCCGAGAACGACCACTACAACATGATGATCGGCTACCACGAGAACTATAGGGACTGCCTGTCCAACTACGAGGTCAGCCGCGACTTTGACTTGAACTTTGTATACTTGTTCTCAAACGGCAATTCTACCACAACCCCATTGCAATACGACAATCTTGGCGACTCGCTTTGTGTGGCAAGTTGGCGTCCAGGTGACTTTTGTGTAGCCGAAAGACTCAGTGACAGCGTATTCCTGCTGCCCACGGAAATAAACGGTTGGAACCATTTCAGCACAAACACCAAATACGGTGCTGGAATATGGAAGCTCGACTCCAACTTTAATATACTTGATTATGTCTTTTTTGACGTTTATGATACCCCCGTAGAACAAGTGTATAAAGAACTGATTGTCCGAACACCCATCGTTATCAACAATGACAAACTCTATTTCTGCTACACCACCAATTCAGGCTATTCCAGTCACCCGCAGCAGATCGTGATTGCCAAGCTCGACACAAACTTGAATATCATTTGGAAACGTTGGTACGGCGGAGACAGTGGCCAGCATGAAGTCACCGACTTGGTATTGACTCGTGACGGCGGGTGCCTCGCCGTAGGCAGAGCACAGCCAGACCTGTCTAATAACAACGACTATCCCTACGTTTTGAAGATCACCTCCGACGGCTACTGCTCCGTGAAAGAAAACGAAGAGCTCTTGCTCAAGCCCTATTGCCTTTTCCCAAACCCCGTGGATGACCGGCTCCACATGGAGTTCTCCCCCGATGTGCAGCCTCAAGCCGTGGAGATCTATGACATCAAGGGAAGGCTCGTCGGCACGCAAAACACCGGTTTGGAAAATGTCGACATGAACGGGTTACCCACCGGCACTTACACCCTCCGCATCGTCATGGAAGACGGCACCGTGTATTCCGAAAAAGTGGTCAAACAATAACAGGATTTCAGCTTTTCTTCGGTTAGTTTTCAATAATCCCACTATTGCTAGTGGGATTATTTTATATATTAATAATAGGTGTAGTTTTGTTTATAAGAATTAATTGAATTAATAGAAAATATAAGAATATTGTATTATCTTTGCGGGCGAAATAACCCATCAAACATTTGTCCGCAATGAAAAAACCTATTAACTTTGCCAATGGAAACAGTGAAGAAGACATGAATTATCCCATTGGCATTCAGACCTTTTCAAGAATCACAAAGGAAGATTACGTTTACGTTGACAAGACGGATTTGGTATGGAATCTGGCGCACAGTTCACCGTACGTGTTCCTCAGCCGCCCCCGCAGGTTCGGCAAGAGCCTGCTCTGCTCCACCCTGGCCTCTTACTTCAGAGGCGAGAAGGAACTCTTCGAGGGAAAGAAAATCATGGAAATGGAAAAGGACTGGGAGAGCTATCCCGTCATCCACCTCGACCTGAGCATGGCCAAGAACCAAGGCACTGTTGAAGAGCTACGACACGCCATCAAGCTCATCATGGCCCCCCTTGTCAAGCAGTTCGGCAAAAACGAAGCCGAATTGCTTCCGGGACAAGTGCTTAGGGGACTCATCGAAAGGGCTCACGAGCAGACGGGCCAACAGGTGGTCGTCATCCTCGACGAGTACGACGCGCCGCTGCTCGACGTGCTCCACGAGGAAGAGAAACTGCCCGAGTTCCGCCGCGTGCTCCAGGAGTTCTACCAGCCCCTCAAGGCCATGGAACCCATGGTCAAGTTCTGCTTCATCACGGGCATCACCAAGTTCTCGCAGCTGAGCATCTTCTCCACCATCAACAACCTGCGCAACGTGTCGATGGAACCCCAGTTCGCCGCCATCTGCGGCATCACCAAGGAAGAACTCGAGACCACCCTCTTGCCCGACATCAAGGAACTCGCCGAGGCCAACGGTTGGACAGTGGAGGAAACGCTGCAAAAGCTCAAGCTCCAGTATGACGGCTACCACTTCAGCGAGGTGTCGCCCGACATCTTCAACCCCTTCAGCCTGATGAACGCCTTCGCCGCCCAACGACTGAGCAACTACTGGTTCACCTCGGGCACCCCCTCGTTCCTCTTCCGCCAGATGCG
>JAEEII010000211.1 GCA_016281295.1 Bacteroidales bacterium | reverse complement strand
TGCCGGTCTTGCTTGCGATTTCAGCAACGATTTCTGCTTTAGTCATTTTTTCTCTTATTTAATGGTTAGTTATAATGTTTGTTGTAAATTTGCGGCAAAGGTACGAACATTTTCAATACGCTGACCCTATTAATGCAAATTTTTTCTTCTAAAGAGTTATAAATAAAGAAATTCGCCTCGAAAACCACGATGAATATCATACACGACACCTTAATTAATTGGTACGCCGAAAACCATCGCGACCTGCCTTGGCGACACGACCCTACACCTTACGAGGTTTGGCTATCCGAAGTCATCCTGCAGCAAACGCGCGTCAATCAAGGCATGGACTATTACCTGCGTTTCATCGAGAAATGGCCTACCGTGGCCGACCTTGCCAAAGCCTCGGAAGAAGAAGTACTGAAGATGTGGCAAGGCCTGGGCTACTATTCACGCGCCCGCAATCTGCACCAATGCGCCAAACAGGTCGTGGAACAATACGGAGGCAAGTTCCCTGCTGATTTCGAACAACTTAAACAGCTAAAAGGCGTCGGTGACTATACCGCTGCAGCCATCGCTTCCATTGCCTTTAACCTGCCCAACGCCGTGGTCGATGGCAACGTGTACCGCGTTTTGGCCCGACTCTACGATATAGACACACCTATTAATAATAATGGAGGCCAGAAACTCTTTGCCCAACTCGCCGAGGAGCTCCTCAACCGCAAGCAGCCTGGCCTTCACAACCAAGCAATGATGGAATTCGGCGCCTTGCACTGCACACCAAAGAATCCCAACTGCCTTCTATGCCCACTACAAGCCCAATGCTTGGCATTTGCCCATCAAACCGTAATGCAACGCCCCGTTAAATTGCAAAAGATTAAGGTTACTAATAGATACTTCAACTATTTGGTTATCAGAGTTAAAGACAGCATCTACCTGCACAAACGCAGCAACAACGACATTTGGAAAAACCTCTATGATTTTCCCTGCATCGAAAGCGAAAAACTTTTGTCGACTGAAGAAGTCATTGCCACTGAGCAATTCAAACAACTCATTGGAAACAAGCCATTTACTATCATAAAGGTTTCCCCTGTCTTCACCCACAAGCTAACCCATCGTACTATCTTCGCCCAATTCATCGAAATAAATCTTGAAAAAAAATTGTTGCGGATTGAAACAAAAGATTTATTTTTGACGCCCGAAACGGATTTGGGCGATTTTCCCATTCCACGCTTAATCGACTTATACTTAAACAATTAAAAAACTCCACACTATGGCAAGCTTGAACAAAGTCATCCTCATAGGCCGTCTTGGAAAAGACCCCGAAATAACCACTTTCGATAATGGCAACCGCAAAATATCAGCTACCTTAGCCACCTCAGAACGTTACCGCGACCGTGATAACAATTGGGTGGAACAGACCGACTGGCACAACATCGTGGTTTGGGGTAACCTCGCCAACGACATTGCCGAAGGTCGCCGCAACTACGCCAAGGGTGACCTCATGTATGTGGAAGGCAAACTGCGCACTCGTCAATATACCGACCAACAAGGATCCATCCGCTATGTCACCGAAGTAAATGCCGAAAAAATGATGCAACTGGCGCCCGCCCGTCCTGCCACACAATCATCCTACGGCCAGCCCTACACTCCAGTTCCTGAACCCACACCCGGTTACACGCCTCAGACACCCACACAGGACGAAGGCAACGACCTGCCATTTTAACAGAACAATGCGCCATATCAGAATATTTTTGTAATTTTGCCGCGCAAAACATAAATACACATCATTTTGGAAACACCCGACCCTGACCCTCTCATAGGACTGCTCACCGTTGTTTCAAACAACTTCTACAAAGGATTTTCCGAACAACCCATCGGCGCCATCATCGGATTGGTGGTGCTTGTTCTATTGCTCATCGCCTCAGCCTTGATTTCGAGCAGCGAGACGGCTTTCTTCTCGCTCCAACCTGCCGACATCGAAGACCTTGAATCGCACAATGACGCCAAAAGCAAACTTGTGCTGAAGCTCCGCGAGAAACCCAAGACCTTGCTGGCCACCATATTGATTGGCAACAACTTCGTCAACGTCACCATCACCCTTCTGTCGACCTACATCATGGCGCTGCTGTTCGACATGGTGAACTACCCCGTGGCTGCCTTCCTCTTGGAAGCAGTGATCGTCACCTCCATGATTCTTATCGTGGGTGAAATCACGCCAAAGATTTATGCCGGAAAGCGCCCCGTCAAAATGGCCCGTTTCATGGCCCGACCTTTGCGTTTCCTCATCGGTCTATTCAAGCCCTTGAGCAAGTTGTTGGTCAACTCTACCTCGTTCATGGACAAGCACTTGGAGAAGAAAAAAGGCGAAATCTCGATGGAAGACCTCTCCACAGCTGTCGACATCGCCACCGAAGAGTCAACCCCACTTGAGGAAAAGCAGATGTTGAAAGGCATCGCGTCGTTCAGCGAAAAAGAGGTGAGCGGCGTGATGATTCCCCGTGTCGACATCATCGGCGTTGAGAAAGGCATGGAGTTCACCGAGATGCTGGCTGTCGTCATAAAAAGCGGTTTTTCCAGAATCCCTGTCTATGATGAGACGTTGGACAAGGTGGAAGGCATCCTCTACGTGAAGGACCTTCTCCCCTACCTCGATGCCCAGTCCTACGAATGGCAGAAGCTCGTCCGACCCGCCTTCTTTGTGCCCGAAAACCGCAAGATCAACGACCTTTTCCAAGACTTCCGCGAGAAGAAGATCCACATTGCCATCGTCGTCGACGAATACGGCGGCACCTCGGGTTTAATTACCATGGAAGACGTGATTGAGGAAATCGTGGGCGAGATCAACGACGAGTTCGACACCGCCAACGTGGAAGAGCATTTCACAAAACTCGATGACGGCTCCTACCTCTTCAAGGCCCAAACCAGCATCGTCGACTTCTGCAAGGTGTTTGGCGTGGATGAAGACTACTTCGAGCCGATGCAGGGTGAAGCTGACACACTTGCAGGACTCATTCTCGAAATCGAAGGCCGTATCCCCGAAATTGGATTCAAGTTCAACTTCGAGAAGTTCCACATGG
>JAEEII010000210.1 GCA_016281295.1 Bacteroidales bacterium | reverse complement strand
TTTCCTGTTTTAGGGCTCCGCTATGTCTTTCATTGTTCCTTACTCTTCGAGGTCGGTCCAGGGCCTCCCGGCCCCTCCCGCCTCGGACTTCTTTATGCTGGCCTCAAGCTTTCAAAGAACTCGTGTCCCCGGCCGCTCCCTTCTTCCTTCCTCATTTCTCAGGGCCGAAAACGGGTGCAAAATTACAGCTTTTTCTGATACGTGCAACACTTTTTCCATCTTTTTTTTCTTAAATTTTTTTACCCGCTGATAACCAGTCGGTTACATGCATAAAAAATACGGAGATGTTGTGAAACATCCCCGCAAAAAACAAAAAAATTGGGTGACCACGCTGTGATCACCCAATCAAAAAATATAAAAACAAAACAGATGCGGTCTTATTCCTTGACTTCTTCAGCAGGAGCAGCAGTCTCAGCAGGAGTCTCAGCAGGAGCTTCGACAGCGGCTTCAGCCTTAGGAGCCGACTTCTTGGAACGACGAGTGGTCTTGGTCTTGGCAACCTTCTTACCTTCGTTCACATAGACATCGTTGTAATCCACGAGTTCCATCAGGCACATGTCGGCGGCGTCACCGGCGCGCAGGTTAGGCATACGGATGATACGGGTGTATCCACCGGGGCGTTCTGCGATCTTAGTGCTAACTTCACGGAAGAGCTCAGTGACGGCGTACTTGTTCTGCAAGTAGCTGAACACAAGACGACGGTTGGCGGTGTTGTCTTCCTTGGAGCGGGTGATCAATGGTTCAACATACATTCTCAAGGCCTTGGCCTTGGCAACGGTGGTTATGATACGTTTGTTAAGAATCAGCGAAGCAGCCATGTTGGAGAGCATAGCCTTGCGGTGAGCGCTTTTTCTTCCCAAGTGATTAAATTTCTTATTGTGTCTCATCTTTCTTATTCCTTATCTAATTTATACTTGCTGACATTCATACCGAATTCGAGGCCTCTGCTTCTGACGAGCTCATCGAGTTCAGTAAGGGACTTCTTACCGAAGTTACGGAACTTGAGCAGGTCTTGTTTATTGAAGGCAACGAGTTCACCCAGCGTTTCAACTTCAGCGGCTTTCAGGCAGTTGAGCGCGCGGACGGAGAGATCCAAGTCAACGAGCTTGGTCTTAAGCAGCTGACGGATATGCAGTGAGCTTTCGTCGAATTCCTCGGTGACCGTCTTTTCGTCCATCACAGGAGTGATCTTCTCATCGGAGAAGAGCATGAAGTGATAGATGAGGATCTTGGCGGCTTCTTTGAGGGCATCCTTGGGGTTGATGGAGCCGTCGGTCAGGATTTCGATCACGAGTTTCTCGTAGTCGGTCTTCTGTTCCACACGGTAATTCTCAACCTTGAAGCTCACGTTACGGATTGGCGTGTAGATTGAATCGATAGCGATGGTATCGACAGGTGCGCCCACAACTTTGTTCTCGTCGGCGGGGACGTAGCCTCTACCCTTACCAATGGTAAGTTCGATGTTCAGCTTCACGGAAGGATCCAAATGGCAGATCACCAATTCTGGGTTGAGCACTTGGAACACGGTGAGGAACTTGTTGATGTCGCCAGCCTTGAATTCTTCTTGGCCGCTGATCACCACGTTCACTTTTTCGTGGGTCTCTTCCATGACTTGTTGCTTGAAGCGAACCTGTTTGAAATTCAGCACCATGTCGGCGACGTCTTCGATAACGCCTTCGATAGATGCGAACTCATGACTGACACCGTCAATGCGGATTGAGGTGATGGCGAATCCTTCGAGGGATGAAAGGAGGATTCTTCTCAGGGCATTGCCGATGGTAGTACCGAAACCTGGTTCAAGAGGACGAAACTCGAACACGCCTTTGGTGTCGGTTGATTCGACCATGACTACCTCTTCAGGTTTTTGAAACGCTAATATTGACATATTGGTCTAGTGTTATTTTATTTGTTTTACCAGGTTAACAATCAACAAAATTACTTAGAATACAATTCGACGATGAGCTGTTCATTGATGTTCTCCGGGATGTCTTCACGGGCTGGGTAGCTCATGAATTTTCCGCACATCTTCTCGCCGTCCCATTCCAGCCAGCTGAAGCGGTTGGAGTGGCCTTCGACTGAATTGGTGATGACTTCCAAGCTCTTTGACTTTTCGCGGACGCCGACGATTTCGCCAACCTTGACGAGGTATGACGGGATGCCGAGGACTTCGCCGTTGACAGTGATGTGGCGATGGCTCACTAACTGACGGGCTGCCGCGCGGGTGGGAGCGATGCCGAGGCGATAGACGACATTGTCGAGGCGTGATTCGAGAAGTTGCATCAGGATCAGACCGGTAACACCTTCTTTTCTACGGGCGAGTTCGAAGGTCTTGTGGAACTGACGTTCGAGGACGCCGTAGGTATATTTAGCCTTTTGCTTCTCCTTCAGCTGGGTGCCGTATTCAGAGACTTTCTTTCTTCTGCTGTTGGCGCCGTGCATTCCCGGAGGATAGTTTCTCTTTTCAAAATACTTGTCGGAGCCAAAGATAGGTTCTCCGAACTTACGAGCAATTTTCGTTTTTGGACCTGTATATCTTGCCATAATTCTACGTTTTTAATTGTTCAACTTACACT
>JAEEII010000209.1 GCA_016281295.1 Bacteroidales bacterium | reverse complement strand
TGTGTTCGACTACGAGTTTGTCGACAGCCTCATCGTCAACCGTTCGGTGTACGAGTTCGCCGAGCGTTATGCCGAGCGCTGCGCCGAGCGAGGCACCTCTTCAAGCAAAGACAAGGTCTTCATGAAGACATGCATGGTTGGCGCCAATTCGAGTACAAGGCTCACCTTCCACTCGCGCGGCCATCAAGAACTGGCCGTGGTGGCAGAGCCAGGCGGCCTCATCACCTTGCGAGTGCACGACACCACCAACGACACGTGGCACAACGACACCAAGAAAGTAAAGAAGGGCCTCCCCTCTCGTGCCTTGGTCTTTGACCTACCCACTAGCAAGCGCTGTTCATTGGAGGTGGAAGTGATTAACAAGTCGAAGAAAGATATTAGTTTTGTAGTGATAAGTAATTAAGACAAACCCATCCCATCATGAAAAAACACCTCACCTTTATCCTTCTGATGGTCCTCGCTACCATCACCTGCTATGCCCAAAACGAGAAATGCATTGCCCTTGTGATTGGTAACTCAAAATATGAAGGCAAAGGCAATACCTTGCGCAATCCTGCTAACGATGCCCTTGACATTTCAGCGAAACTCAAAGACATGGACTTTGAAGTAATCACCCTCCTTAACGGAAGCCTACTTCAGATGGATGATGTCATAGACAACTTCGGCAAAAAGGCCAAAGACTACGACATAGCCTTGTTCTATTATGCAGGCCATGGAATTCAATCTAATGGAGACAACTTTTTGATTCCTGTAGATGCCGTTCTGCGTTCTGAAGCCGATATAAAATACCGATGCACCAACGTCAACTATGTACTCGACAAATTGGACGAGTCAGAATGTCCCATGAAAATCATCGTCTTAGACGCATGTCGAGACAATCCTTTTGAGCGAAGTTGGCATAGGGCAGCAGGGTCAAGTGGATTATCCTTCATTAACGCACCCAAAGGCACATTAATTTCCTACGCCACCAGTCCAGGCAGCGTAGCCGAAGATGGAAATGGAAGAAACAGTCCCTATGCCACCGCATTCATAAATACTTTAGACATCCCCGGCCTAACACTGCTCAGTTTTTTCAACAAGATAAGCACAGCCGTACAAACCGCCACAAATGAAGTGCAGATTCCATGGACTACCAATAGTGCCATCACAGGCGATTTTTGCTTCAACAAAGGGAATACCCCGACCACCAAAAACCCGAAATCCAGTCAAACAAACATTAGCGTACCAGAACAAAAAGAACAAATCGACCGACTTCTGAGAGAAGCCCAGAACAATTACGACATCGCGATGAATTACATCAGGGAAGGAGACTACGGGAAGGCAATCCCTCATTTGAAAGAAGCTGCGAACCTAGGCAACGACGAAGCGCAGAACACCCTTGGCGACTTGTATTTCGAAGGATTGGGGGTCGATCAAAACTACCATTCCGCCGTCAGCTATTATTTACAAGCCGCCAATGCTGGCAACTCCGTCGCACAGTTCAACATGGGGCGAATGTATGAGTACGGTTATGGGGTAAAGCCCAATGTCGAAACATCTCTCGGATGGTATCATCAATCATCGCTACAAGGATACAAACCCGCATCCGACAGCTGGATGCGTCTATACGACTTCATCAACACGCCATCGGCACAACATACCAATTTAGAATTTAAAGTCAAAGGAGCTTCATTTACAATGATTTTTGTTGAAGGAGGGACTTTTTTGATGGGAGCACAAAGCGACAATTCCGAATGGAACAACTATGACAGAGACGCTCTTGGCGATGAAAAACCAATACACACCGTAGTATTGAACAACTACTACATCGGCGAAACCGAAGTCACCGTGTCGTTATGGAATGCCGTCATGGGGACTCATCTCGAAAGTAACGACCATCCAGTCAATAGAATAACCTACGACGAAGCCTTGACTTTCATTCAGAAATTAAATCAGCTCACCTCAAGACATTTCCGTCTGCCGACAGAAGCTGAATGGGAATATGCCGCAAAAGGCGGAAAGAACAGCCACGGCTATATTTATTCTGGAAGCAACAATCTTAGCGATGTTACGCTACACTATTCCGAATTCATCATTGGTGTCTATCCAGATGTCAACGGACAAATCGAGGATGTCAAGCAAGCTGCGGCCAATGAACTTGGAATCTACGACATGACAGGCAATGTTTTGGAATGGTGTAGCGATTGGTATGGGAAATACAGTGAAGCCACACAAGTCAATCCCACAGGACCTGATAGCGGCACATTACGTATTGCACGCGGAGGCGATTATTCAAGTATGCCCAGTCATTGTCGCGTTACATATCGTTCTACCTATAACCCCATAGCACCCTTAGGTTTCCGTCTTGTCCTAACCGAATAACATTCTTTCACCTACTCAAACCATGTTTTCAATGAGCAACAACACACCTATTAAAACAACACTGATTATCTTCTTGCTTTTGCTCGCACAATTGGGCCACACCCAAAACGAAAAGCGCCTCGCTCTTGTGGTGGGCAACGCAGAATATCTTGGCAAAGGCAACACACTAAGCAATCCCGCAAACGATGCCACCGACGTGTCGACAAAGTTGAAGGAGTTGGGATTCGATGTGACAACATTAATTGATGGAGATCATCTTCAGTTGGACGAATCCATTGAGGCTTTTGCCACGAAAGCCAAGGAATATGACGTGTCCATATTCTACTATTCAGGACACGGACTGCAATCGAAAGGCAACAATTATTTGGTGCCTGTTGATGCCGAGCTGAAGTCGGAAGCCGACGTAAAATACAAATGTACCGATGTCAACCACCTGCTCTCCAAATTGGAAGAATCGGAATGTCCCTTGAAAATCGTTGTCTTGGATGCCTGCCGAAACGACCCTTTTACACGCAGTTGGCATAGGTCCACGGAATCATCAGGTCTTTCATATGTCAATGCGACCATGGGCACAGTAATATCGTATGCCACAGCACCAGGTCGAACCGCCAACGACGGAACAGGGAGAAACAGTCCTTTCACAAAGGCTTTTCTGAAAACATTGGACACTCCAGGACTAACAATATTGAACTTTTTCAATGAAGTAGGTACAACCGTACAAGCCGACACAAAAAACAAGCAAACACCGTGGATGACAAGCAGTGCCATCAATGGAAACTTTTGCTTTAATACCCAAAACGTCAACACGTCTTCCACGCCCCCATATCCTGCGCCAACCCAAGCATTGGAACGACAGAGAAGTGAGACTGAAGCCTTGGAAACAGTTAGTTCTCCCCCTGCAGGTTACGACCAAGAAAGAAACTACTTAGACGAAAGCGAATTAGAAAGAATGGCCAGAGAACTAGAAGAAAAACGTGTTGAAAGGGAACACCTTTATGAATTAGGCAAGGAGTTCATGGATAGAGACGAGTACGAAAACGCCCTTCCCTATCTTCTGAAAGCAGGCAACATGGGTCATGTCAATGCCCAAAAAGAACTGGCTTTCATGTATTTTCACGGATATGGAACCGAACAAAACTACGAAGAAACCGTAAAATGGTTGAACGAAGCTGCCAGTGCAAATGACAACGTTGCACAACATGACCTTGGATACATGTACGAATATGGATTTGGGTTCAGTAAACCAGATATTAATGGAGCTATCTATTGGTACCACGAATCCGCAAAAAACGGAAACAAAAAAGCCTACGAAGCATGGCTGAGACTATATAAAGAACACTAAATATCACAAAAATGAAAAAAACAATCCTTTTAACAAGCATGTTTTTCATTGTCGGATCAATGACATGCCTTCAAGCGCAAAAAAAAGACCTGACATTTACAGTCAATGGAGTATCATTCACGATGAAATACGTCGAAGGCGGTACTTTTAACATGGGTTCCAACAACTCTGATTATGATGATGAACAACCCATCCACAAAGTGACCCTTAGCAGCTATTATATAGCAGAGACAGAGGTTACACAGGCGTTGTTTAAAGCCGTTACCGACATGTCATTAACAGAATTCAGAAACAATTACCTTGATAGTAGGCTCCCGATGTTCGGCACTGGTAACGAGTACCCTGCCTATTATTTAAGTTGGGAAGATTGTCAATTTTTCCTTGACTTATTAAATGCAAAAACAGGCAAAAAATTCAGACTCCCCACCGAAGCCGAATGGGAATATGCCGCCCGAGGAGGCAAAAAATCCAAAGGCTACAAATATTCCGGAAGCAACAACTTGCGCGAAGTCGCATGGATCACACCAGAGACCAGAGGACAAACCCATCCCGTAAAACAGAAAAAACCCAACGAACTAGGTTTGTACGATATGACAGGCAATGTTGCCGAATGGTGCAACGATTGGTACGATTCAGATTATTATGAAGAAAGTCCTCAAAACAACCCTAAGGGACCCTCGCATGAATCAGACGACCAATTTGTACTCAGATATAATTTTCAAGTATTCAATCTACCTGATCTTCCAGATGAATTAGACGATAAAGTGGTAAGAGGTGGAAGTTGCGCTCCAGAAGGCTTTGAAGATGAAACAGTATACGAGAACACCCGTCGCGATTTTACTGAAGCCAACCACAGATGGACTGAATTCTTCGCTCATCTTATTCACCACCTAGGTCTGCGGTTAGTTCTTTCAGCAGAATAATAGCCGATTTTCCGAAAAACTCATTGGGCGACAGCCAATAAGTAGGCGACGTGAGTCCACGCTCTTAACCGACAAACAAAACAACAAACCACCATGAAAAAACGCCTCACCCTCATCCTCCTGATGGCCCTCTCAGCCATAACTGCCTTCACCCGAACTGAAAAACGTCTCGCTTTGGTGATAGGCAACGCCGAATATGTTGGCAAAGGCAATACGTTACGCAATCCCGTCAACGATGCCAACGATGTATCCAACAAACTCAAAACCTTGGGGTTTGATGTGACAACAGTGCTGAACGCCTCTATGCTTGAGATGGACGATGCCATCGATGCTTTTGGCCAAAAGGCGAAGAACTACGATGTGGCTTTGTTCTATTATTCTGGCCATGGGCTGCAATCAAGAGGCGAAAACTATTTGGTTCCAGTGGATGCCGAACTGACCACCGAAGCATCTATCCGGGCCAGATGCTCGTCCATCAATTATTTGCTTGACCTTTTAGATGAATCAGGATGCCCTATGAAGGTGGTTTGTCTTGATGCATGTCGCGACAACCCGTTTGAAAGAAGCAAGGGGTTCTCAAAAGGATTATCAGGCATAGACGCCAGCAAAGGCACTTTAATTTCATTTGCCACAGCAAAAGGCAAAACTGCCGATGACGGTGACGGACGCAATAGTCCATACACAACGGCTTTTCTCAATGCTTTGGATCAACCCAACCTATTGATACTTGATTTTTTCAACACAATCTCAAACCAAGTGGAAAAAATCTCTCATGAAACTCAGATACCTTGGACGAACTATTCTTCGCTAAAGGGCGATTTTTGCTTTAATAAGAAAGAGACGAAAACAAATCCACAACCGCCCACCGACCATCCTTCCATTAAAGGAACTTTTTCCGTAACCCAGCGAAGAAAAGTTCGCTTCGCCAGTGGCAATCTTCAATACAACGCATACTCAAACTCATGGCGCATCGCACCCAACCCGTGGGACGTGATAGGCGAGGCCAACGAAAACATTTCATCATCATACAATGGATGGATAGACCTCTTTGGTTGGGGAGGATATAACCCAACTGAGATTTCCACACGCACGTTGGACTATATGCCTTTCATGGAGCGAGGCAGCAACTTTGATGATGAGTGGTACACTCTAGACGTGGACGAATGGGACTATGTGTTTACAAAACGCAACACCACCTCTGGCATCCGTTATGTCAAAGCTACGGTAAACGGCGTGAATGGAGTAATACTGCTACCTGATGATTGGAATAGTTCGACTTTTAACTTATATAATCCAAATGAAAGCGATGCTGAATTCGGAAGCAATACGATTAATGCCTCCCAATGGAACGCAATCTTCTCACCTACTGGAGCAGTCTTTTTGCCCGCCGCTGGTCGTCGATGCCGTACTACAGCAATTGATGTACACCTTTACGGAGGCTATTGGGCAGCCACGTATGACAGTAGCGGCCGAGCCTATTACGTGGATTTCGACGACGACAGTCTTTACACAGATGACTATGATGCGTTGTGGTATGGTCGTTCTATCCGTCTTGCCCATCCTGTGAAGTAGATTTTTTGCCTTCCTCATGTGACGGATGGTTTTCTGCAAATAACAAACAAAAAAAATGAAAAAAAGCCTTACCCTCATCTTCATCCTGGTCCTCGCTGCCCTCACAGCAACCGCCCAAACCCAGCACCAGGCCGACAGTCTCTATAACCTAGGCCGCGAACTGGTCAATAACGGCAAGACCGCAGAAGGCCGTCCTATCGCCCAACAAGCCATGGAGATGTACAAAACCCTC
>JAEEII010000208.1 GCA_016281295.1 Bacteroidales bacterium | reverse complement strand
TCTTTACTTCGATTACTTGAGCCGTTGAAAGATAGTATGTAACAGGTATTCAATACAACTATTCCATCATCGCTAAAAGCAAATGTGTTTCCTGTCCTTGATAATTCAGCCCAGATGATTTTTGGCTTCGAAAATTCCTCCCAATAACTTATGCTATCTTGTGTTTCGAACCATTTGTTATTAGTCTTTTTTCTAGATTTAATCTTTTCTCCATTAACGAAATACTCTTTACCAGTTTGTTCTAATCTCTCCATTCCAAAGCCAAGAAGGAATGATTTAAGAGATTGATAATCATCAATGTTATATTGTTTTGATGGATATGTTGCGATGATATACTGATTGGCAAAGTCATATCCATAACGTTTAATGTCCCGTCCACGTAATATTGGTCGAATAATCGCCTCAGTCCGCAACCTTTCATCCTCAGTTTGGCAGTTCGATAATATTTGTTCTCTTTTTGCCGAATCAATAATAAAAGCCTCGTTAAACCCAGTCTTTATTCCATAATTGATTTGTATATCCCAATCTTTTAAAGGCACGCCAACCGCCTCAATTTTAGCCTTAATAGACCTTTCAATATCGGAAAGAATCGACCAGGAATCCGATGAAAGAAATGCGGTTTTTACTGAATGTGTCTTAATATAATCGCTCAGTTTCGTAAGGT
Source organism: Bacteroidales bacterium (assembly GCA_016281295.1). The sequence goes on along the minus strand of JAEEII010000208.1, from coordinate 4,735 downwards.
CAAATTCATCTTTGTTTATCGAGCACGCCTTCGTGTTATGAAGCGGGAGCCTATTTAGAATAAAAAGTATGTTTACATCTACTGTTGCCGAATCAAAGACCTTATATCCCGCAAAATCCACAAGTTGAACTACATCTTGTTCTTTGGAAAAATAATTACGTAACGGCTCACCATATCCCGCCCTCATCCACTTATTGGATGTAATGAAAGACAACATCGCCTCCGGCTTCAGAAGCGCCATGCCCATTTCGTAGAACAGGCAATAAATATCCCCCGTACGCTCGTAGGTCGTGTAATTCATCTTTTGGAGCGCATCGGCATCAGCACCCATCTTTTGAAGTTGGATGTAGGGCGGATTACCAATGACACAATCAAAGCCGATAAACTTGCCGTTTTCATCGAGAACTTCGGGAAACTCTATACGCCACTCAAAAGCATCCACAAAGACTTTGTTATCCTGGATCTCATCAATTTCTTTCTTTAATTTGGCTATCCTGCTTTGCAAATCTTTCGCTTTTTTGTCACGAGCAGCCTTTTCCTTCTTGCTAATCTCAAAGAGTTGAGGAGCCAACAAATCGTTCAGCTCTCTTTCAAGCTTAAGTTTTTCCTTTCGCTTTGGATCATTCAGCCCAATCTGGGTACGAAGACTCCCTTTAATCTGCTGCAAAAAATCATCAAGCTTTTTCTTCTCTTCCTTATTGTGGGCGTTTTTGTAATCGTTGACTGCCTGACAATACTCGCCTATGGAGCTGCCACTATTTCGAAGAATGGCAGATATGTCCTGATTCAAATCAAAACGATGCAACAACGAATTGCCTTTCTTGATATTGATATCGATATTTGGGAGCGTTTCCAACTCAGTAAAACCGCTTTCCTTGGTATAATAGGCATTCTTAAGCAACTCAATCCAGAGACGAAGACGGCAGATGTTTACTGCGTTGGGGTTCAGGTCCACTCCAAAGAGACAATTCTCAATGATTTTTCGTTTCTCGTTGAAGAGGGTTTCCTGTATGCGCTGGCTTTCTGCGTTGCCAGGGACATAGGAGAAGGGATTGCCATCCTCATCAGAAACCAACAATTCGTCATTCTCAATATCAATGCTATACTCTTGTTTCTTGATACGCTTGCCAGACCCATCAACCAAGATGCCCAGGTCATACTTGGTGCGTATGACTTCATTAAGAACGGACACCAGGAAGTGGCCCGATCCGACTGCGGGGTCGCAGATATGAAGGGAGTCAACGATGGCATTGGCTTGGGCAATATCTTCGATGTCTTTGTTTTTGAGAGCATCATAGTCCTTACAGCTCCATTTCATCTCTTCATTGAACCGACGGACCACCGTTTGTCGAATGGCCTCGCGGCTCATGTACATCGTGATGGCACCAGGGGTAAACACGGAGCCATCCTTATGACCGTTGATCTTTTCGAAAATCAAGCCTAGAACCGAGGCGTTGATGAGCGTCTTTGATTGCTCCTGAACCTCTTCGGAACCCTCACTCGCAAAGTCGTATGCGTCAAGAAATTCCAACAAATAACGAAGCGTCGAAAGCTGTTTGTAACGAGGTTTTGTTCCATCCTTAAGAACAGTGCCGGCAAAAACAGGAAGTTCGCCGTTGTCGAGACTGCTAATACGAATGGTCCGACGTTCAAGCCGACTAATCTCAAACAAAGAGCTGTTCAAATACGGAACTTTGCCGTATTTCGAATTGACACTATCAGAACGTTCTGAAACACGTTTGGCAAGAACTTGAAAGAAAAGCTTATTGAGTTCATCGTAGTCAGAAATAACCGAAGGTCCCATAAAAGCATAACCCTGGTCGCCTTTGTGATATTTGACCAATTGGGCTTCCAACAGCTTTAAAAACAAGATGCGATTTACCCAATTGATTGTCAGGGCAAGGGCTACACCAAAAAGTTGCTCTTCATAAGTATTTCCATAAGAATACCGTTCTTCAACATTTTCGAGCCAGTCTTCAGAATCCAAAATGTTAATGGCATTTTCAAGAATAGAAGCTTGGTTGCGTTCATTCTTATTTCGTCGAGTAATAATACGCTTATGGCTTTCTTTCTCCTCAATCTCCTCGAGACCAATGATATATAAAAGCTCACTATAAAACTTAGTGTTAAGCGAATTGCTGTCGTTTTGGAAACGCTTCTTCAGAAGATGCTCAGGGCTAAAGAATTTGAACAGTTCAATAAGGCGCTTGTCGTTGCCCGTGTCGAGATATGGTTTGTATTTTCGGATATCAAACCAAGCGAAGGTCAACTGGTCAACTACTTCAGCGATAAAACCAGCGGCAATTTCCTTATAGAAAAAATCCGTCTTCTCGGAGGTCAACTCGCCAGCACTAAATTCCTCAAAACGTTTGATAAGTTTTTTGTTGGAATAGAAAAGACGTTCGAACTCTTGAGCATCGAAAACAAAAAACTCATTGACATTAGTAACAACAAGTTGTTTGAGTTGATAGTTCTTCTTCGTATGGCGTTCGCGAAGGTAATAAAGAAGCAATTCCTGAAAGGCTTTTCGATTGAGGTCCTCTCGAGTAATCATCTCTGAGGCATTTGTCGGCTTCTTTACCTCGAAAATAACACCCACGGGATCGTCAATGCTGTTGCCTAGATGGATTGCGCAATCAATATCGCCATTAGGCGACACTTTATAGTTCTGGCCATAGAACGTCAACTTTAGGAAATCCATCAAGTCGCCTTTAAGCTTTTCTTCAGTGTTAATAGATGAGATTTGCTCATAAAGGATATTTAGCTGGTTTTTGAAGACATCGAAGCCAATTCTATCGACGGGAATCTGCCTATAGGCTTTATTCAACGACTTGGCAATAGTAAGTTCAAACATAATAAATGGTTCACTGTATTGAGTAATAGAGGTTTCAAAATTACAAACAAAAATGACTTTTTAAAACTTTTTTCGAAACATTCCGCTGGACAGGGCTCCTTTTAGAGCGGAAACTTTATTCAAACGCCCATCAAAAAAGCCTCCCAATAAAGGAAGGCTTTAACTTGTTATCGCGGGGGTGTCGTACCAGCAGGTCCGTCCCTCACGTCTTGATAATCCATTTGTTTTTCATTCCGTTGTCCGCGACCAACTGAATGCAAAGATACAACAAATTTCTTTCTTCGCAACATTTTTATAAAAAAATTTTACCCGTTCCTACCGACGGAGCACCCCGATGGGGTGCGGAGACGATAGGGAATCATCTCTCGCTTACCGATGTGGCACCCCGGTGGGGTGCGGAGGCGACGGGACGGCTTCTCTCGTTTACCGATGAGGCACCCCGATGGGGTGCGGAGACGATAGGGAAACAATCCTACCGATCGGGGTGCCACTCCGACAAATCTGTTTTTATAAAATCTGCGCCGTGTGATTCTTGGTGTCGACCTTCCCTATGGCATCGACAATCACCCCGTCTTCGTCAATGACGTAGGTGGTGCGCAAAGTGCCTTCGGTGACCTTGCCGTACATCTTCTTCTCACCCCAGGCTTCATAGGCTTTCAAGATGGTGAGGTCGGTATCGGCAATCAAATGAAACGGCAGACTGTATTTGGCAATAAAACGCTGATGCGAAGCAGCACTGTCACGGCTGACGCCTAACACGTTGTAACCCAACGAAAGGAAACGCTCGTAATTGTCACGCAAATCGCACGCCTCAGCGGTGCAACCCGGAGTGCTGTCCTTGGGATAGAAATAAAGCACCAGCTTCTTTCCTGCGAAATCAGTTAACTTCACGAGATTTCCGTTCTCGTCGTTGCCCTCAAAATAAGGGGCCTTGGTTCCTTTGACTAACATGGCATTCTTTTATTGCAACACCTCAGCCAACTTCGCCTCGAGCGCCTCGCCACGGAGACCCTTGGCAATCATCACACCGTTGCCGTCGTAAAGGAAGTTGGAAGGAATGTATTGGATCATGTAGTCTTTGGAGGCAGTGTTGTCAACATCACGCACCTGAATCCAGGTCATGCCATCATCGGCCACGGCCTTCTGCCATGCCTCCTCGTCCTGGTCGACACTCACGCCTATGATCTCAAAACCGTCGGCATGGTATTTCTCGTAGGCGGCTTTCACGAAGGGGTTCTCGCCACGGCAAGGTCCACACCACGAAGCCCAGAAATCAACCAACACCACACGGTTGCTGTTGATGACCGTCTCCAGATTGACCTCCTCACCCTCGGCAGTCTTCAAGGTGAAGTCGATGAACGGAGCTCCGACCTCCACCTTTGCATTCTCGGCGAGATATTCGTTGATCCGCTTGCTGTACATCGACTCGGGGGCAAGGCTCCCGGCCACCTCTTTCACCTTCTCATAGCCAAATTCCTCGACGCCTTGGAGCAGCATATAGTGAGCCATGTAGCTGTCAGCATGAGTCTTGATGTAGTCGAGGCGATAGTCTTGGTATTCTTCCATGGCAGCCTCAACTTGGGCATATAGTTCGCCGCTCTTGACGGTGTCGCCCGACATGTATGCCTCCTGCGACTCCTGGAAAAGGGCCATCATCGACTCTTCCATCGGGAGCAGTTCCTGGCGATAGGCATTATAGGCATCCATCGTGGCGCAGCCTTTCACCACCCATTGCTCGATGGCATCCTTGTCGCCGGTGATGGTGGTGTTTTGGTTTTCGGTAAAGAATGGGAACTTACCACAGTCCTGGCCAGGTTCGAACTTGATGACGTAACAGGTCTGGGGGTCGTCGTAGCCGGCCTTCAGCACGGCTTGATTGCC
>JAEEII010000207.1 GCA_016281295.1 Bacteroidales bacterium | reverse complement strand
TGGAACGGGCAGAATCCCCTTCACCATGACTGCCAAGAGCGCCGGTGTCAACGAGACCAACGTCAACCTCAACCTCTACCCCAACCCCGTTGGGCAGGGACAAGAGGTGCGCCTCGAACTGCCTGAGAACATGGGCGATGTGACTATCGAAATCATTGATATGATGGGACGCGTTGTTCTCTGTAGAGACACAAAATATTGCGTCTCTACGATGAAGACACCCAACATGCCCGGCGTATATTCCATCCGTATCACGGGCAAACAAGGACAAACATGGAACAAATTATTAATCGTTAAATAAAATTATATAAAAATGAAGAAATTATTATTTGTACTAATTATTCTGGCCATGGGTCTTCAGACCTTTGCCCAGACAAAGATCCAGATGCGTTCCGCTGACAAGGCTGAATGTGTCAAAAGCGACATGAAAAGCCTTCAGGCCACTTTCTCATTCTCCGGCATCGAGGCCGTGGAACTGAAGAACGAACGCGGCGTGTTTTCCACGATTACCATGCCGAACACAGTCATCGGCGGCAGTGAGGGCGATCCTCAGATCCCCGTTGTGAACCAGCTAATCGCCATTCCAGTCGGTGCAACGCCAAGCATCCGTGTGACTCACTTCACCACCACTGAGTACAAACTCGAAGATTATGGCATCCACAGACTGAGTCCCCGCCAACCCGACCTCTTTAAGAATCAAAAACCCGAGGATGCTCCTTTCATCTATAACGAAGCTGCATACCAAAAGCGTGGTCTCCGCAACGAGCCTATGGCTCAGGTGAGCGTCAAAGGCACCCTGCGTGGCGTCCAAGTGGGACAGATGAGCATCGAGCCCGTGAGCTACGACCCCGTAAACAACGCCCTCCGTGTATTCAACAACATCGAGGTCGAGGTTTCTTTCGATGGTGCTGATGCCAAAGCCACCGAAGACCTTCTCGTGAATACCTACAGCCCTTATTTCGACATCCTTTACAAACAGCTTTTCAATGGAAGAGCCGTAATGGATCTTTACGACGAGCATCCCGACCTTTGGAAAACTCCGGTCAAGATGCTGGTCATCGCCAACCGCATGTTTGAGAGCTGCATCCAAGACTGGGTGGCATGGAAGACCCTGAAAGGCATCTATGTGGATGTGAACTACACCGACAATATCGGCACCACTTCTGATGCCATCAAGACCTTCATCCAAAACAAATATGCCCAAGACCATCCCACCTTCTTAATGATCATGGGTGACAAAGACCAAGTGATACCCAGTGTCTCCTCCGCCAGCAGCACCTCCCGTGTCAGTGACCTTTATTATTCGAGTGTTGACGGCGATGAGTTCGTCGATATGTACCACAGCCGTCTTTCTGCTACAAGCACTTCAGAAATGACAGCCATCCTCAACAAAGGCATGGAATACGAACAATATACGATGCCCGATCCAAGCTATTTGAACAATGTGCTCCTCATTGCTGGTGAGGACAGCGGATGGGGTGTCACCGTAGGCCGTCCTACCATTTGGTACGCCTCCCACTACTATTACAACACAGACCATGGCTACAACACTGTCCATGAGTTCAGCAACGGAACTTATACCAACTGCTATGCTCCTTTGAGCTCAGGAGTGGGCTTTGCGAACTACACCGCCCATGGAAGCCAGACCAGCTGGGCAGGCCCAAGCTTCGATGTCAACGATGTCGCTAATCTGACCAACGAGCACAAGTACTTCCTTGCCATCGGCAACTGCTGCCAGTCAGGCGACTGGGGTTATGGCACTTGCTTTGGTGAGGCAATGACCCGTGCCGCTAACAAAGGTGCCTACGCCTATATAGGCTCCTGCCCTAACACCACCTGGAAAAACGACTATTACTTTGGCGTGGGTCCCACCAACCGTGCTGACGGCACCATGCCCTCTTACGAAGAAACTGGTTTAGGCATTTACGATGCCATCTGGACAGACGGTGTTTACAACACAGTGAACTCCATTCTTTATGTCGGCCTCCTTGCCGGCAATGCAGCCGAGGCTCTTGGCTATGAGCTTCACAGCACCACTTTATATTACTGGCAGGCCTATCACGTGCTGGGTGATGGATCCATCATGCCTTACCGTGTGCAGCCCACTGCCAACCAGGTCAGCCACATGGCCATCTTCCCCATCGGCTTAAGCACATACGAAGTGAGCGCTGTCCCAGGTTCATACGTTGCCATTAGCAAGGACGGTGTGATTCATGGCACTGCTCTCGTCGGAGAGTCTGGCACAGTTCAAGTCCCGATCGACCCTGTCACAAGCAGCGGTGATGTCACCATCTGCGTGACCGCTCCACAACACATCCCCTATATCCAGAATGTCCCCGCAGCCGCCCTTGAGGGTCCCTATATCTCCATGGACAGCTACACGCCCAACACCACCCATGTCGGTGACAACACCAACTTGAGCATCACTTTCAAGAACGTGGGCACCGAGGCCACCACTGGCACCACCACCGTCACTTTGAGCTCCAATGACAACAATGTGAATATCCTCACCCCCACCAAGACCTTTGGTACGTTGGCCGCTGAAGCCACCACCACCGTAAGCGGATTCAGCTTCAAGATTGCCGAAGGCGTGGCTGATGGCACCAAAGTCACCCTGCATTATACCGCTGTCAACGGCAGCGACACCTACGAGGGCAATATCGTTGTCACGGCTCACGAAGCCGTGTTGAGCTATCAAAACATGCAATGGGACGGAGGGTTTACCCCAGGTGAAACCCTTACCGTGACCGCCAAGTTCAAGAACACGGGGCACTACCAAGCCACAAATGCCGTTGCTAGGATGACCACCACGAGCAACTATGTTACCATTTCCAACCCGACCGTCAACGTGGGCAACATTGCCGTTGACCAAGAGGTTTCGTGTGAGTTCACCATCACCATCGCCGCAAACTGCCCGGAGACCGAACAGCTGCCTGTCACCTTCACGCTGACTGCTGACCAGGGCTTGTCGGCCCAAGGCAACGAGACCTTGAAGAACAGTTGCAATATTTTCTTCAACCTCACTGACTCATACGGTGACGGCTGGAATGGCAACACCTTGACCGTCGCTTTTGACGATGGCACCCCTTCACAAACACTTACGATCAATTCCGGCCACACTGCCACCTACACCCTTGAGATTGGCAATGGCGTGCATGTCACGCTCAGCTGGACCACCGGAAGCTATGATTATGAATGCTCCTTCAATGTTCAATACGAAGGGAACCTTACCATCTATGAGACAAACGGCACCCCAAGCGGAGGCATCCTTTATGAGTTCGACTGCAACTGCGCCATCACCTCCCAGACTTTCACTGTCAACGTGAGTTCCAACGGTCATGGCACTGTCAGCGGTGGAGGTACTGACCTCAGTTTTGGATCCACTTGCACCGTGACAGCCACGCCTGATGAAGGATACATGTTTACCGGTTGGACTGAAAACGGAGTTGTCGTTTCTTCAACGGCAGAATACACCTTCATCGTGAACGATAACAGAAACCTCATCGCCACTTTCGCTGAGGGCAACCAAATCGGAGAGGGAACAGAGACCAACGCCTATCTTCCTTTCTATAATTATTACAATTACACCTTAAGCCAACAGATCTACACTGCTTCGGAACTCGGTTCCGCGGGTACCATCACCAGCATAGCATTCTACAACAGCGGTGCTGAAAAGGCTCGCACCTGTGACCTTTACATGAAGGCCACCACTAAGTCGTCATTCAGCAGCGAAACCGACTGGATTACAATCTCAGACTCCGACAAGGTGTTCAGCGGCAGCGTCACTATGACTGCCAACGAGTGGACCTTCATCATCTTCAACACTCCGTTTGAATATGATGGTACTTCCAACGTCGTGCTCGTCGCTGATGACAATACAGGAAACTGGTCCAGTTCACCTCACATGACTTGTCGAGTGTTCAGTGCCACTAACCAAGCCATTTATGCTTACAACGACAACACCGATTATGATCCTCTTTCACCTCCGACTTCCTACGGCACCAGCGAATACCACTCCTTGCTCTCGGTGAAAAACCAAATCCAGTTCACTAAAGAGAGTGCTGTTTCTGTCACCTATTATAATATTACTGCCACCGCCAACCCGACGGCGGGCGGCACCATCAACGGTGCGGGCAGCTTTGCCGAAGGCACCACTGCTACTTTGACCGCTACGGCCAACACGGGCTACACCTTCACTAAGTGGACCAAGAATGGCGCTCAGGTCTCTACCAACGCCACCTATAGTTTTACTGTGACTGCCGACGCTGCCTACGTGGCTCACTTCACGCTCAACAGCTACAACGTCACTGTCTCGGCCAACCCAGCAGCAGGCGGCACTGTCACGGGCGGTGGCACCTTCAACCATGGTGCCAGCTGCACTTTGACAGCCACGGCCAACACGGGCTACACCTTCACCAAGTGGACCAAGAACGGCGTACAAGTATCGACCAATGCCACCTACACTTTCAATGTCACTGAAGCAGCCGCCTACGTAGCTGTGTTCACCATCAAAGGTTATCATATCACGGCCACTGCCGAACCCGCAGAGGGCGGTGTCATCACCGGCGCAGGCAACTACAACCACGGTGCTACCTGCACGCTTACCGCCGCTGCAGCTGATGGCTATCTGTTCGAGGCATGGGAAGAAAACGGCAACACCATCAGCAGTGAACCCACCCTTACCTTCACCGTTGAAAGCGACCGTACCCTTGTGGCACGCTTCATCCCGATCATCCATCAAACCCAGACCTTCACCGTCGGCTGGGGTTGGGTCTCCTTCTTCATCAATCTGGAAGGTGCTCAGGGATTGCAGCTCTTAGAGCAAGCCTTCGGCGAGAACGGCTCCATCATCAAGACGCATAACGGCTTTGTCCAATATGAGGACGGATATTGGTTCGGTAACCTTGAAAGCATCGAAGTGGAAAAGATGTACCAGATCCAAGCCACCGGTGCCGGCACCCTCTACCTCGACGCCACTCCTGTCAACCCCGAGGATCATCCTATCACCATCGATAATGGCTGGAACTGGATCGGCTATCCCTCAACGGTGGAGACCAGTGTCAACAATGCCTTCAGCAATTACTCAAGCACCGAAGAGGACCTCATCAAGACGCATGACGCCATGACCACCTACATCGATGGCTACGGTTGGTGGGGCACCCTTGAAAAGATGAAACCAGGCAAGGGCTACATGTACAATTCCAAAGCCGCTGAAAGCAAGACTTTGGTCTATACACAAGGTTCCAAGGAAACGAATATTCATGCCGCCAACAACGACAATCTCCACTGGAGCGTCGATGTTAGCACCTATATCGATAACGCCAACATCATCGCCACGATTGATGCCAAGAACCTCACCTTGTCGGAAGACCTCGAAGTCGGTGCCTTCGTCAACGGCGAGTGCCGCGGCACCACCCGTCTCCTCTATGTGGAGCCTCTGGGTCAATATCTCGCCTTCTTGACGGTTTACGGCAACGACAATGACGAGATCCAGTTCAAGGTTTATGACGGAAGCAACACCTATCCTTTGGGTGAACAGATTACCTATAAGGACAACCTCGTCGCCGGCAGTGCCTCACAGCCTGTTGTACTGCACCAAGGCTTGGGTGATAAACTCTTCATTTATCCCAACCCCGTGAAGGCTGGTGAGAATGTCAAGATCCAACCGACCGAAAACATGCGGGATGTTACTGTGGAGATCATTGATGCTACGGGACGGATTGTTCTTCGCAGAGACGATGTGCACATCGTCTCTACAGACGGAATGTCACCTGGTGTGTATACTGTAAGAATCATTGACGAACAGGGAAAGACCTGGCACGAAAAGATGATTATAAATAAATAAGGTATTTAACTAATGAAAAAAACAGCCTTTTTGTTTTTAGTTCTCGGCCTGGTACTGTTGCACTTTGCTCCAGCCCAGGCTGAGAACACTGTCACCGTCACCTACAACGGCACGACGGCGACAGTGTTGGTTGATGACAACGTGGCTCCGTATCTGACCATTACCCAAAGCGGTGCACACGTCTCTATTGCACAGAGCACTGAGGTGACCGAAGAGATTACCTATACGCTCTCCGGCTCATCAACCAATGGCGAATTCTACATGTCGGGATCCTATAAGGCCACCATTGAACTGAACGGCCTCACCCTGACCAACACCACACCTGTTTATAGTGGTGCTGCCATTCATATTCAGAACAGCAAGCGCATCAACGTGAAAGTGGTTACAGGTACTACCAACACCCTCACCGATGCGGCAAATGGTGAACAGAAAGGCTGTTTATACGTAAAAGGCCATGCTGAGTTCAAACAGCAAGGCACCCTCAACATTGTTAGCAATACAAAGCACGGCATCAAAGCGGGCGAGTACATCACCGTCAAGAATGCCACCATTAACATCACGTCCGCGGTTGGCGATGGCATCTCCTGTAACCAATATTTCCTTATGGAAAGCGGTGCCATCACCATCAGCGGAACAGATGACGACGGAATACAGTGCGACCTCGATGGCGAAACCTCAACAGGCATGACCACCGATCATGAAGACGAGGATTCAGGCAACATTTACATCAGCGGTGGTGTCATCACCATCAACTGCACAGCATCCGCAGCCAAAGGCATCAAGAGCGTCGGCGACATTTACGTCACCGACAATGCCAACATCAATGTCACCACTACTGGCAACGGCACGTGGGACACCACCGACCTGGAGGCAAAGGCCTCCTGTGGCGTGAATGCCGATGGAAACATCACCATCACCGGAGGCACCATGACACTCACCGCCAATGGCTCTGGTGGAAAAGGCATGGGATGCGATGGACTGATGACCATCAGCGGAGGCGACATCACTGTGGTGACTTCGGGAGGGCTATATTATAACAACGGCACCACCGAGTACACCAGTTATAGTGGCAACACGGATCAAATCAACAGCAACTATTATTGTTCACCCAAAGGCATCAAAGCTGGCACAAAGGTTACATCCGGCTCAAGCACCACCTACTACGGAGGCATCGACATCAATGGCGGCACCATAAAAGTCACCACTGTGGGCAAGAACGGCGAAGGTATTGAGAGCAAGAATTACCTTAACATCACCGACGGTGAGATCTGCGTGAACGCTCAAGATGACGGAATCAACTCAGCACAAGACCTTACTATCACCGGCGGCTATGTTTATTCGCGAGGGTCCAACAACGACGGCATCGACGCTAACGGCAATGTCTTCATCCAAGGCGGTCTGGTTTACGCCATCAGTGCCTCTTCGCCTGAGGTGGCCATCGATGCCAACACGGAGGAAAACAAGAAGTTTTATTTCTCCGGCGGCACCCTCATCGCCATCGGTGGACTAGAACGAGGCAGCACTCTCTCGCAGACATGCTATCAATCCTCGTCATGGAGCCAGAACACCTGGTATTCGATGACCTTCGGAAGCACCGTCATTGCCTTCCAGACCCCTGCAAGCGGAGGCACTCCTATGGTGGTATCAGCATCGTCAACTCCGACACTCAAAAGCGGTGTCACAGTCAACGGTGGGACGAGTATCTTCCAAGGAAGATGCTATCTCGACGCCTCTTGCGACGGAGGCTCTAACGTCTCACTCAGCCAATACAATGGCGAAGGTGGTGGCGGCAATCCCCCTGGTCCCGGCAACACCTACACCATCACAGCTACAGCAAATCCAACGGCAGGCGGAACGGTGAGTGGCGCTGGCACCTACAACCGTTTTTCCACCTGCACCTTAGTCGCTACAGCCAACAGCGGCTACACCTTCACCAACTGGACCAAAAACGGCAGCGTGGTTTCGACGAATGCAACCTATAGTTTTCAGGTTACAGGCAACGCATCCTATGTCGCCAACTTCACCGCCAACCCCTATACCATTACAGCTACAGCCGACCCAACAGAGGGAGGCACTGTGAACGGTACGGGCTCGTATTATGGAAACACCTCCTGTACGCTGACGGCTAATCCGAATATCGGCTATAGCTTCTCTTACTGGACGCTGAACGGCAACCAAATCTCCACCAACCCGACCTACACCTTCACCGTAACCGGGAACGCCACCTTCATTGCCCATTTCAGAACCACGGATCCCCACTCCGTGAGCTGCGAAGTCACCGAACACGGCACCATCAGCGCTAATCCCACCACAGCATACAACGGCGAGAGCATCACTTTGTCAGCCATGCCAGATTCTGGCTATGCCCTGGATTCCTGGAGTGTCCAAGACGGCGACGGCAACAACATCCCTGTGACAAACAACCAGTTCATCATGCCTGACAGCCCAGTCACGGTTAGTGCCACTTTCGGAACGGGATACAGTGTCAGCTTAGCAGCGGTGATGAACGGCAGCATCAGTGCCAGCCCAACCTTTAATACCGCAGGAGCCACCGTCACCTTAACCGCCACACCGGCCACAGGCTATGCATTTGACAGCTGGGTGGTCTATAAAACCGACGATGTGAACACGCTCATTGCCGTGACTGGCAACACCTTTACGATGCCCGCATTCGATGTCACCGTGAGTGCCATATTCAGCAAGCTACAAGGCGGCGACGTTACCATAGGCAACGGAACCAACACCTCTTCGAGCCTTCCCACCAACGTTTGGTATAAATACACCACCTCTCAACAGATTTATACCGCCGCTGAAATCGGTGACGCTGGTACTATCACAGCCATCAGCTTCAACTACAACGGCAACGCCACCTCTGGCGCAAGGACACTCGACATCTACATGACCCACACAACGAGTTCATCCCTGTCATCCTGGGTCACAGTCACTTCCAGCAGCAAGGTGTATTCAGGCAGCCAAACCTTCACCTCCTCTGGATGGCACACCATCACCTTAGACACCCCATTTGAATATAATGGAACAAGCAACATCATGATTACGGTGGATGACAACACGGGCAGCTACACTGGCTCCAGCGGCAGGGCTTTCTACGCCTATTCCACAGGAAGCACCAGAGCCATCTACAACCAAAACGACTATTACAATCAAACACCGTTAAGTCCGCAAACAAGTCCAAATTACAGCCCGACGACCAGTTCCAGTAACAGCCAGATTAAATTCACCAAAGAGATTCCGGGCAACGAGCCCTATCTCTCCGTGTCACCAACCACCCTCTCTGGTTTTATCTATGCCGAAGAAGACGGACCGTCGGAGGCACAAACCGTCATGGTCATCGGCAGAAACATCGAAGATGATCTGACCGTCACGGCACCTGCCGATTATGAAATCAGCAGTGATGGCAACGACTACACTTCCATCCTCAACCTGACCGCCTCAAGCGGCAACGTCCAAACCATGGTCTATGTCCGTCTCAAAGCCGGTCTTGCTGAAGGCAACTACCTTGACGAGTCACTCTCATTCAGTTCAGGCAGCACAACACAAAGCATTATCCTCAACGGTAAAGTCAGTGAAAGCCTGGGCACTTACTACTATATCACCGTAACCGCCAACCCCATTGAAGGCGGCTCTGTCACAGGCGGGGGAAGATACCACAGCGATGTTGTCGCGACCCTCACTGCTGAACCTTCCGAGGGCTATCTGTTCATGGGATGGGAAGAAAACGGCAACATCATCAGCACCACTCCCACCCTTTCTTTCACTGTCGATGCCGACCGTACCTTAGTGGCGCAGTTCAACCAGAGCATCACACAAACCCAGACCTTCAGCATCGGTTGGGGTTGGGTCTCCTTCTATATCGACCTGCAAGGCCAGCAAGGCTTGCAACTGCTGGAGCAAGCCTACGGTGAAAACGGTTTCTTGATCAAGTCACAAACCGCCTTTGCCCAGTACGAAGACGGAGCATGGGACGGCAACCTCAACAGCATCGAGGTGGAAAAGATGTACCAAATCAACACCACTGGCGCAGGCACCCTCTCCATCGAGGCCAGCGTTGTAAACCCCGAAGACCATCCTATCTCCATCCAAAATGGCTGGAACTGGATTGGATATCCCACCTCCACTGAAGCCACTGTCGCCGACGCTTTTAGCGGTTTCAACAGCGACAACGAAGATGTCCTCAAATCATTTAACGCCGTAGCGACTTACATCGATGGCTATGGTTGGTGGGGCACTTTGGATAAGATGACCCCAGGCAAAGGTTATATGTACCACTCAAAGGCTTCTGAAAACAAGACCCTGGTTTATTCACAGAATCGAAGAGGTATTCAGCTGCATACGGCTAACAACGACAACCTCCATTGGAATGTTGACGGCCTCACTTACTGCGACAACGCCAGCATCATCGCCTGCATCGACGCCAAAGACCTCACGCTTTCTGAAGACCTCGAAGTCGGGGCTTTCGTCAACGGCGAATGCCGCGGTTCCGCTCATCTCCTTTATGTGGAGCCACTGAACCAATATTTAGCCTTCCTGACCGTATATGGTAACGATGAAGAGCAAATCCAGTTCATGGTTTACGATGGCATTCAGACCATTCCTATGAAAGAGGTGATCACCTACAAAAACAATCTCATTGCCGGTAGCGCCTCACAACCCGTCGTGCTGCATCAAGGAATAAGCGATGGTTTCATCCTTTATCCTAATCCAGTGAAGGCGGGAGAGCATATCATGATACAATTGCCGGAAGACATGCGGAATGGTCTTGTTGAAATCATCGATGCGACGGGACGCATTGTGCTGCGTGGAGACGATGTACACATCATCTCTACACCAAACGCACCTGGTGTTTACACCGTACGTATCACCGATGAAAATGGGACAACAAAAAACAAAAAACTAATTGTAAAATAATATATAATATAAATATAAAATTAATTAATAACACTAAAATTAAATCTAATGAAAAAAACAGCCCTTCTGTTTTTGTTTCTCGGTTTGGGACTGATGACCTTCGCGCAAGGTCAAGTAAAACCTCAATGGACGAATGTCCTCAGTGACCAGCCAGAGACTTTCAAGACACAACTGGTTTCCTCAACGGAGAGCAGTATTAAGGTCAACATCCAGGTTCCTGGTTTCTTCACCACCCCCGTGACGACACCGAGAGGAGAAGCCAGCATCATCACTGTTCCCAAATCGGTGAGTACCGCTCATGCGGGCGAACCCGACATGCCTATGACTGGCATCCCGTTGATGATCGGCGACAAAGCCCGCATGAAAGCCCGCGTGCTGGATGCACGTTACATGGACTTTAAAGGCATCGAGGTTGCTCCTTCCAAAGGCGACTTCAGCCGCCAGATCGACCCTGCCACGGTGCCTTACACTTACGGCGAATGCTACGATAAGGATGCTTTCTTCCCGGCAAACAACCTTGACTTGTACAAGCCATACATCATCCGTGACTTCCGCGGACAGAACATGGCCGTCTATCCCTTTACCTACAACCCGGCCACCAAGACCCTCCGCGTCTATTATGACATGACGGTGGAATTATATAAGG
Source organism: Bacteroidales bacterium (assembly GCA_016281295.1). The sequence goes on along the minus strand of JAEEII010000207.1, from coordinate 81,834 downwards.
TGGACGACAAAGGCGAGAACATCATCGAAGCGCGTCGCACCAACGAGGTAAAGATGGATTCCGACTTCAAGAACGTGTATCAGCGTCATTTCCTCAACTATGAGGAAGGCGTGTCCAAATACACTCCCGTGGATGAAGAAGGCGACCTGCTGGTCATCTGCTATGACAACTTCATCAGCTCGATGACCGAGTTTGTCAACTGGAAGAAGACCCGTGGTGTGAACACCACCATCGTGGGCACCAGCACCTCCGGTTCCACGTCTTCAGCCATCCATACCTACATCCAGAACCAATACAATGCCAACAACAACCTGACCCATGTGTTGCTCGTCGGCGACGTAGCCCAAATTCCGGGTTACACCTATTCCGGAGCCTCAGGCTACGAAGGGAAAGGTGATAACCCCTACGGACAGGTCGTGGGCAACGATATTTACAATGATATCTTTATCGGTCGTTTCTCTGCCACCACCACGGAGCAAGTAACCAACCAAGTTCAGAAAATCCTCACCTACGAGCGCGACCTCACCACTTCTGACACTTGGTGCCAGAACGGTTTGGGTGTCAGCACTGGAGCTGGAAGCGGCGGCCATTTCAGCGAAGATGACTATCAACATATCGAGAACCTTCGCACTGACTTGTTAAATTACGGTTATACCACAGTTTATCAAGATTACTATGCTGTCAGCGGCTTCCCCTCCTCTTCAACCACAACCATCAGCAACCACATCAACAGCGGTGTGGGCGTTGTCAACTACTGCAACCACGGTTCTGAGACTTCTTGGGGCTCGCACAGCTACAGCAACTCCCATGTCAACGCCCTAACCAACGACAACAAGCTTCCCGTCATTTTTTCTGTAGCCTGTTTGAACGGAAAATACGACTACAGCAGCGGCGACTGCTTTGCTGAGGCGTGGATGCATGCCACCAACAATTCCACTGGTGTACCGACTGGCGCCGTTGGAACGATGATGTCCTACATTTCACAGCCTTGGGTGCCTCCAATGTGGGCTCAAGATGAATTCATTGACATCCTCGTGGAGAGCTACAGCAACAACATCAAACGCAGCTGGGGCGGAACAGCCATGAACGGATTGTTCTCCATCTTCGACAATTACTCCACCACGACTGCCATGGCGGTCGGCACCTATCAAGCCTGGGTGCTTTATGGTGACCCCACCATGATGCTCCGCACCAAGACCCCGCAAGCCATGACGGTGACCCATGCAGGAAACATCCTCTCCACTTCACCCACCTACGCCGTCAACGTCAACAACGCCAACGGCGCATTGGCCACCATCACGGATGCCAATCATAACATTGTCGGCAAGGCCACGGTAACCAATGGCACAGCCAATGTCAACATCAGCAGCACGTTAATCCCCGGCACCGAACTCACCCTCTGCGTGTTTGGATATAATAAGGTGACTTACCTTGGCACCATCAACGTGATTTCCCCCGAAGGTCCCTACCTCATGCTGGACAGCTATACCCCAAATGCCGCCCATGTTGGCGACAACACGAACTTGAGTCTGGTCTTCAAGAACATCGGCACCTCTGCCACCTCTGGCACCACTACCGTCACCTTGACACCCAGTGACTCTAACATCACCATGCTCTCCAACAACAAGACCTTTGGCGCTTTAGCCGTAAATGCCACCACCACGGTGAACGGATTCAGTTTCAAGATCAACCAAGGCGTTGCCGATGGCACACCATTGACGCTCCACTACGCCGCCGTCAATGGCAGCAACACCTACGAGGGTGACCTTACCATCACCGCTGGTGAAGCCATGTTGGAATACCAAAACTTGACTTGGGACGGCGGCTTTGCTCCTGGCGAGACCCTTACCTTGACCGCCAAGTTCAAAAACACTGGTCATTACCAAGCCACCAACGCCGTGGCTACGATAAGCACCACCAACAGCAACTATATCACCTTTGCCAACCCGACGATCACGGTAGGCAACATCGCCGTGGATCAGGTGGTCTCATGTGAGTTTAACGTTACGATTGCCGCCAACTGCCCTGAAACCGCGATCATCCCTGTCACTTTTACCTTGACCGCCGATGGAGGTCTTTCCGCCCAAGGCAGTGAGAACCTGAAGAATGCCTGCAACGTATTCTTCACACTGAACGATTCTTACGGTGATGGCTGGAATGGCGCCAAACTCACAGTCAGCTTCAACGACGGCACAGCCTCACAGGAACTCACGCTGGACTCAGGCAATTCTGACAATTACACTATGGAGATTGGTAATGGTGTTCATGTCACCTTAACATGGACCAAAGGCACCTACGACAGCGAGTGCTCTTTCACACTGAGTTATGAAGACGACCTGATGATTTATCAGTCGAGTGGCACTCCCAGCGAAGGCAAGCTCTTTGAGTTCGACTGCAACTGTGCCGCTGCCTCACAGACCTTTACCGTCAGCGTGGCCTCCAATGGCCATGGTACCGTCAGCGGTGGTGGGGAATATAGTTACGGTCAGTCCTGCTCCGTCCACGCCACACCCAACGAAGGCTATATGTTTCTTGGCTGGACTGTCAACGGAGAAACGGTTTCTAACCTTGCCGATTACACTTTCCCAGTATTTAGTAATGTAAACCTGATAGCTGTCTTTGCTGAAGGCAACCAGATTGGAAGCGGAGAGGCTACCAACAGCTTCCTCCCCAGCTACAACTATTATAAATATTCATTCACCCAACAGATTTATACTTCCGCTGAACTCGGAGACGCAGGCACCATCACCAGTATTGCCTTTTACAATGGCGGTGCCGAGAAGACCCGTAACTACGACTTCTATTTGAAAGCCACAAACAAGTCGTCATTCAGCAGCGAAACCGACTGGATTACGGTATCGAGTTCCGACAAAGTGTTCAGCGGCAGTGTCACTATGGCCGCCAACGAATGGACCTTTATCCTCTTCAGCACTCCGTTTGAATACGATGGCACTTCCAATGTTGTGCTCGTTGCTGATGACAATACAGGAAGCTGGTCCAGTTCACCTCACATGGCATGTCGGGTGTTCAGTGCCACCAACCAAGCCATCTATGCTTACACCGACAATACGAACTATGATCCCTCAACGCCTCCGACTTCCTATAGCACTGGTGAATACCACGCCTTGATATCGGTGAAAAACCAAATCCAGTTCACCAAAGAGAGCGCAGTTCCAGTCACCTATTATAACATCACTGCCACGGCTGACCCGACAGCGGGCGGCAGCGTCACCGGTACAGGCAGCTACGCCGAAGGCGCCTCAGTGACTTTGACCGCCACGGCCAACACAGGCTACACCTTCACTAAGTGGACCAAGAATGGCACGCAAGTCACGACCAGCACCACTTACACCGTCACCGTAACCGAAGATGCCGACTACGTGGCACACTTCACCCTCAACAGCTATAACGTCACTGCCACGGCCACCCCAAGCGAAGGCGGCACTGTCAGCGGCGGAGGCACCTTCAACCATGGTACCAGCTGCACCTTGACGGCTACCGCCAATACTGGCTACACTTTCACCAAGTGGACCAAGAATGGCGTACAAGTCTCGACCAATGCCACCTATACCTTCAATGTCACCGAGGCAGCCGACTACGTGGCCGTGTTCACCATCAACAGCTACAACATCACTGCCACTGCCAATCCAGAACAAGGTGGTATCATCACTGGAGCAGGTTCCTATAACCACGGTGCCTCCTGTACATTAACTGCCATTGCGAATGATGACTATCTGTTTGAGGGTTGGGAAGAAAACGGTAACATCCTCAGTACTGAGCCCACTCTTACCTTCACTGTGAACAACGACCGCACCTTTGTGGCGCACTTCAACAAGCTCATCCATCAAACCCAGACCTTCAACATCGGCTGGGGCTGGATCTCCTTCTACATCAACATAGAAGGGCAGCAAGGCTTACAGCTCCTGGAGCAAGCTTTTGGTGAGAACGGCTTCCTCATCAAGTCACAAAACAATGGTTTCGCACAATACGAAGACGGCCTCTGGGCTGGTAGTCTCAACAGCATCAATGTGGAGGAAATGTACCAGATCAAGACCACTGGTGCTGGCTCTTTCTCCCTCGACGCCACTCCTGTCAACCCTGAAGATCATCCTATCTCCGTACAAAATGGATGGAACTGGATTGGATATCCTTCCACAACAGAAGCCACTATTAGCGATGCCTTAAGTGAATTCGAGAGCCAAGAAGGAGATATGCTCAAATCGCATGAGGCCATGACCACCTACATCAACGGTTATGGATGGTGGGGCACCCTCAACAAGATGACCCCCGGCAAAGGCTACATGTACAATTCAAAGGCTAATGAAATCAGCACTTTGGTGTATAAGAGCAACTCCAGAGGTACGCAGATGCACACCGCCAATAACGACAACCTCCATTGGGATGTCGAAAGAAGCGCTTATCGCGACAACGCCAACGTCATTGCCACCATCGATGCCAAAGACATCACCTTATCGGAGAATCTTGAAGTTGGTGCCTTTATCAATGGAGAATGCCGTGGCACCACCCGTCTTCTCTATGTGGAGCCTTTCGACCAATACATGGCCTTCCTGACTGTCTATGGCCACGACGATGAACAAATCCAGTTCATGGTCTATGATGGAAACCAGACTTATACCATGGATAATCAGATCACTTATAAGACCAACCTCATCGCAGGTAACGTCAAACAGCCTGTCGTGCTGCATCAAAGCACGAACAATGGAGTCGTCCTCTATCCTAACCCGGTGAAGGCTGGTGAGATGTTCCAAATCATGATGCCCGAGAACACGGGGGTTGTTACCATTGAACTGATTGATGCTACGGGACGCATGGTTCTTCGCAGCAACGATGTACACATTGTCTCTACGGATGGAATGGTTCCTGGCGTATATACCATCCGCATTTCCGATGAACAAGGAATAGCAAAATATGAAAAATTAATAATCAAATAAATAATATTTTCATGAACAGAATTATTTTAGTTTTTATCTCGATTTTGTTTTTTGGAACAGTATATTCCCAAAACAAAATCCAGTTCCATTCCGCAAACAAGGCGGAATGTGTGAAGAGCGACTACAACAGTTTAAAAGCCACTTTCTCTTTCTCTGAGTTAGAAGCTCAGGACTATGAAAGCAACCGCGGGACCTTCTCGTGGCTCAGCCTGCCTAACACCGTGATCGGCGGCAACGAGGGAGATCCCCAGATTCCCGTCATCAACGAGCTGATTGCCGTTCCATTCGGTGCCAAACCCCGTATCGAAATCACCAGCTTCAGCAGCACCGACTACAGTTTGGCTGACTACGGCATGCACACCTTGGTGCCGCGTCAGCCTTCGCTTCGCAAGGACAAACGACCCGAAGACGTGCCTTTCATCATGAATGAGACGGCTTATCAGACCCGCGGTCTTCGCAGTGAACCCAAAGCTGTTGTCGGCGTGGAAGGAGTCATGCGTGGCATCCGGCTTGGCAAGATGACCATTGAGCCCGTGAGTTATGACCCCGTGAACAATACCCTTCGCGTTTTCAACGACATCGAGGTGGAAGTGCACTTCGACGGTGCTGACGCCAAAGTGACGGAAGACATGCTTCTCAAAACTTACAGCCCTTATTTTGACATCGTTTACAAGCAAATGTTCAACAACAGGGCCGTCACAGATGTTTACACCGACCATCCTGACCTTTACAAAACCCCAGTGAAGATGCTCGTCGTCACTACCTCAACGTATGCCAGCAGCTCCGCGTTCCAAAACTGGCTGACTTGGAAGAAACAAAAAGGCATCTATGTTGATGTGCAGACGGTAGTCAACAACGCTTCCGCCTCCACCATTAAAAACTTGATTTACTCAAGATACAACGCCAACCACCCGACCTTCTTAGTCATCGTTGGTGACGAGACCGTGGTCACGTACTATTCCTTATGGGATTATGACAGCAGTTATGGTGACGCTGCCACTGATTTGGAATACGCTTCCGTTGATGGTGACGTCTTCCACGACATGTTCATCAGCCGAATGTCGGTATCTTCCACCACAGAGCTCAACAACCTCGTGAACAAGATTTTGACTTATGAAAAATACACCATGTCCGACCCGAGCTATCTGAACAGGACACTGCTTATCGCAGGTTGGGACAGCTATTGGACAAATATCATCGGCAAGCCTACCATCCAATACGCCAACAACAACTATTTCAACACTGCCCACGGCATCACTCCATACGTGTACATCACTACAGGTGCTGGCCAGACTTCTTGCTACAACAACATCAACAACGTAGGCTTTATCAATTATACGGCTCACGGAGACATCCAAGAATGGGCTGACCCAGAATACACCAACTCCAATGTGAATTCGTTGACCAACAACGGCAAATATTTCTGGGCCATGGGCAATTGCTGCCTTACCGCCAATTTTAAAAACTCCTATAACAACCAAACCTGTTTCGGTGAGGCTTTGATCCGTGCCGCCAACAAAGGCGCTTTCGGCTACATCGGTTCCGTTCCAGAGTCTTATTGGTTCGAGGACTTTTATTTCGGAGTAGGAGCTTTTGCCGCTGTACAAGGCACTAACAACCCTACCCTGTCAGGTACCAGCAAAGGTTGTTATGATGCTATGTTTGATGACACAGGCTTCAACACCTTGAATTCCGTGCCTTTCATTGGCAACGTGGCTGTTTCATACGCACATGCCAAGAACTACAGCGGCAGCGTTACTGACGAGTACTATTGGAGAGCTTACCAATGCTTTGGCGATGGCTCGGTGATGCCCTATCTGAAAGTGCCTGCCGCCAACAATGTGAGCCATGCCTCCATCCTGCCCATGGGAGCCACCACATTCACGGTCAATGCTGATGCTAAATCGTATGTAGCCATCACCGTTAACAACGAGATCATTGGCGTGTCACAAGTGCCTTCAAGCGGCACTGTGGACGTGCCTATCACAGCACAGACCGCCACTGGCACGGCCATGATTGTGGTCACCCGCAACCAACGTCAACCCTATATCGCCACCGTCGAGATCTCTGGCGAGGAACACCTCATCCAAGCTAACGCCAGCCCAGAGCAAGGTGGCACCGTGACGGGTGCAGGCACCTACTACAAAGGAACGCAATGCACGCTGACCGCCAAGGCCAACCACGGTTTTGAGTTCTCACACTGGCGCAAAGGCAGCAGCTACGCCAGCCCCAATTCCACCTACACCTTCACGGTTACCACTGACGCCTCTTATACCGCCGAATTCACCGAATTGGAAGAGCACGCCATCATCTGCCCCACCGTGGAGCATGGCACTGTGACCGTGAGTCCGACGACCGCCTTTGTGGGTGACACCATCACACTCTCCGTCACCTTGGAATCTGGCTACTGCTTCTCGGAATGGATTGTGACCTCTGAGGACAAAGCCACCATCCCTGTGGTGAACAACCAGTTTGTGATGCCCGACAGCGATGTCACCGTCGAGGCAGTCATCCTCCAAGGCTACAACGTCACCGTGGCCGCCACAGAGCACGGCGAAGTCAGCGCCGACCCTGTCTGCGCTCTTGAAGGAACTACCATCACCGTGGCCATCACCCCTGAGACAGGATACACCCTGCAAGCCCTGATTGTCCACAAGACTGGCGATGCCAGCACCACCGTCCCCGTCATTGGCAGACAATTCAACATGCCAGCTTACGATGTCACCGTGGTCGCCCTGTTCAACGTTCCGCAAGGTGAGGACATCACTATCGGCAGCGGCACCAGCACCAACAATGGCAACGTGCTTCCCACATACGCCTATTACAAATACAACTTGTCAGAGCAAATCTATACCGCAGCGGAGATGGGCAATGCCGGCACCATCGCTGCCATCGGCTTCAAGAATTCCGTCAATACTGCCGATAGAAACCTTGACATCTACCTGAAGCACACTTCAAAAAGTACTTTCGATAACAACACCGATTGGGAGGCCGTCTCCGCTTCCGACAAAGTGTTCAGCGGAACGGTAAGCTTCCCCGCCTCAGGATGGTTCACCATCCAATTGGATGTGCCCTTCACCTACGATGGTACCAGCAACCTGCTACTCTGTGTGGATGACAACAGCAACACCGCTGTTGAATCAGCCGCCGACGCCCCTAAATGCTACACCTACTCCACCGGGGCGAGAAGAGCCATCAAAGTCAACAAGGACGACATCGACATGGATCCCACTGATGCCACCGCACTGGCAGGCTATTCTGGTGTCAGCCGCATCACTTACAACAACCAGATTCAGTTCACTATGGCTGCTCCCACCAGCACTGCCGCCATCAACCTGTCCACCACCACAATCTCAGGATTCACCTACGTCAAAGGCGAAGGCCCCTCAGAGGCACAGTCCTTCAACATGGTTGCCGCTGGAAGCGATGATTTCGTCATCACCGCTCCTACCCATTACGAGGTCAGCCAAACAGCGGCTGGTTCTTACAGCAACAGCCTGACCCTTTCCGCATCGAACACAGTCTCCACAAACATCTATGTCCGTTTGAAAGCCAATCTCGACGCGGGAGAGTACAACAATGAGACGCTGAGAATACAGTCGGGAGAAACCACGGCAGAAGTGACTCTCAGCGGCGAAGTAACAGCAAGTAATTACTACACTTTCGATGAAAGCGCTTACCCATCCAACATGACTGTTATGGCAATCATCCAGATTGAGGGCGAAGAGCAGTTCACGGAGAGTTTGGAAATCGGAGCCTTCTGCGGCGATGAATGCCGTGGTGCCAATTTACCGATGTACTGTCCTCCTGTCAACCGCTATATCCTCCCACTGATCGTACACGGAAACAGCGGTGATATAATCAGTTTCAAGCTCTATGACCATGAGATGGATATGGAAATTGAGCTAACCTGCTCCACGACGTTAAGTTTCAGTGAGGACGGCTATGGCAGCATCTTCAACCCGATTGTTCTGAACTTCACCGCTAGTGAACAGCCCGTCACCGCCACCCAAACTCTAAACCTGAATGCCGGATGGATCTGGTGGTCCACTTACATCGAGTTGAACGGCAGCGAAGGCCTGACCACACTCGAAGAGCTGTTAGGGACATCGGCCAGCATGATTAAGTCGAAAGACCATTTTGTGAGCCAATCCGGAGGCAACTGGTCAGGAAGTCTGGAAAGCATCAGCACAGGGAACAACTACCTCATCCTGATCTCAGAGCCCATCAACACGGAACTGACAGGAACCCCTGCCAATCCCGCTGATCATCCCCTCACCATCAAGAACGGCTGGAACTGGATTGGATTCCCTGGCCAGCAACCCATTAGTCTTGAGGAGGCATTCAGCAACTTCACACCTGCCGATGGCGACATGATCAAGACGCAGGATAGTTTCTCTGATTTCTCCGAGGGACACTGGTCGGGAGCTTTGGATCAGCTGAGACCAGGCATAGGATATCTGTATCTCTCCAACAGCACTGAAACAAAGACCCTTATCTTCCCTTCTAACGCGAAGTAAACGATCCACAGACTGTTCTTTATCCCTACAAGTGGATTGCGGTTTCGACTGCAATCCACTTTTTTTTGTTTGTTGATAATAAAGTTGAAAAAAACCTATACAAAATACTTGATTATTAAAGAGGTATGAGTAACTTTGCGAGTTTTTAATTTTGGATAAATAGGACAACACAATAAATTTTTTTATATAATTGTTTAATTATGAAGTATTTACGTTTACAACTTCTGCTTCTCCTATCAGTCGTGGTAGGTTTGGGATCATTTGCCCAGGAAACTAACAAGCCTGATTGGAGACAACTGCACTATCTCTCCCAAGAAGAGATGGAAGCAGGACTCAACAACCGTTTAACTAACTTTACCGCCACCGCCGCGCCTACCGGCACCGTTCGTTTTCCTGGTGAATTCGAACCCATGCAGGCCGTCATGGTGCGTTATCCTCTTGGCGTTCCCACCAGCTTCATCAAGACGTTGGCTGAGGAATGCAAAGTCATCACTTTAGTTTCATCCAGCAGCCTCTCCGCTGCGAGAAACGCCTACAACAACGCAGGTGTGAACATGGACAACTGCGAGTTTGTCACTATCAGCACTGACTCCTACTGGGTTCGTGACTACTGCCCATGGTACATCTTTGTCAACAAGTCGCCTGCCATTGTGGACTTCCGTTACAACCGCGAGCGTGAAAGCGACGACATCGCTCCTGTGTCATTGGCTGAAAACTATTTCAACATCCCGTGGTACGGCATGGATGTCACCCACACCGGAGGCAACATGATGCAAGACGGTCGTGGCTTCGGCATGTCGGATGACCTCGTGGTCACTGAGAGTGCTCAATACTCCAACATTGACGAGAACACCATCAAACAACGTATGAACGACTATCTCGGCATCGACAACTACCTGATCACCGATGACCCGCAAGGCCTTTACATCGCTCACATCGACTGCTGGGGCAAGCTGCTTGCGCCGGACAAGATCCTCATCGCCAAGATGCCAGAGACCGACAGCCGTTATCAAAACTACGAAGATATCGCCAACTATTTTGAAAACACCAATTGCTGCTGGGGTTATCCTTACAAAGTGTACCGGGTCAACGAGTTCTCATCCTCGCAAAACGCTACCCTGGCTCCTTATACCAACAGCTTGATTCTCAACAATCGCGTGTTCGTGCCGTTGGGAAGCAACACCACTTATAACAACAATGCCTTGGCAGTGTATCGCGAGGCTATGCCTGGCTATACCGTTATCGGTGTCGCCAGCAACTCCAGCTATGCCTGGCAGAACACGGATGCCCTGCACTGCCGCACCCGTGGCGTCATGGACTTCGAGATGCTCTTTGTCGACCACCGCAACGTGATTCACGGTGAGCAGGAATTGCAAGATTCCTACGCTGTGACCAGCACCTTCATCCCCTACAGCGGCAAGAGCCTGATCCCCGCCCAGACCGTGGTTTATTACCGCATCAACGGCGGCGAGTGGCAGACTTCTCCGATGACCGCCACCACCAAAGACGATGAATACACTGGATATATCACCGGATGCACCTACGGTGCCACCGTGGAGTATTATGTGTCCGCCACCGACGAGTCGGGACACACGTCAACGCAACCTGTCATGGGCGCTTCCGACCCCCACTCCTTCACCATCAAGGACGCTCCCACCACCTATACCATCACCGCCACGGCTGATCCCGAGGCAGGCGGTACCATCACCGGAGCCGGCGTTTATAACGAGAACGACAATGTGGTCCTCACCGCCACTCCCGTGGGCAGCTATGTCTTTGTCAACTGGACGGACAATGGCGATGAAGTCTCCTCCAATGCCACTTATTCGTTCAATGCTGAGAGGGATAGAAATCTCGTCGCTCACTTCGAGTCGACCCTCTACTGGACTCCCGTCAGCGGCAACTATGAGAACAACGTCCCGTTGACCGCCATCATCCAGATCGATGGTGTCGAGCAATTCACTGATGCTTTGGAAGTCGGCGTTTTCTGCGGTGATGAATGCCGCGGCAGCGCTGTGGGTGAGTTGTTCCCCTTCAACAACAAATACATCCTTAACATCATCTTCTTCGGTGACCCCGGCGAGGAGTATTCCTTCCGTCTTTATGACCACAGCACTGCCACCGAGCTGACACCTACCACCCTCAACGCTCCGGCCAACATCACCTATAATGCGGATGGCTACGGCAACCCGGTGAATCCCTACGTGCTGAACTTCACCTCAGTGATCCAAGAGTACACTGTTACTGTGACCGCCAGCCCCGCTGAGGGAGGCGAAGTGACTGGAGGAGGCACCTTCGAGACAGGTGAGGAAGCCACCGTCACCGCCACGGCTAACACTGGCTACACCTTCTTCAACTGGAGCGTCGACGGCCATACCGTCAGCACCGAGGCTGAATACACCTTCACCGTCAACGCCAACCAAGACCTGACAGCCAACTTCAACCTGAACACCTACAACATCACCGTCAACGTCAATCCCGCCGAAGGCGGTACTGTGACGGGTGCTGGAACCTATAACCACGGAGCAAGCGTGACCCTGACCGCCACCGCCAACGAGAACTACCGTTTCATCGGCTGGATGGAGAACGGCGAAGTGATCTCCCAGGAGACCACCCTCACCTTCACCGCCGAAGCCGACAGAGTGCTCACCGCCAAGTTCTCCTCCACCCTCTATTGGACTGCGACGCCCGGCGACAGCGAGAACAACATGACCATGAGCGCCTATATCCTTATCGACGATGTGGAGCAGTTCGGCAACACCCTCGAAGTGGGTGTCTTCGTAGGCGATGAATGCCGCGCCTCGGCCATCGGAGTGAAGCCTCCTTTCTCCGACCACTACATCCTCTCCCTGTTGATCTACGGCGATCCGGACGAATCATTCTCCTTCCGTCTGTACGACCACACCGCAGAAGCCGAATTGACTCCTGATCTGGTGGCTCCCGCCGATGTGACCTTCAACGAGAACGGCTACGGTTCGCCGGTACACCCCTACCCGCTGAACTTCACCTCACAAACGCCTGAATATACCATCAACGTCGAGGCTGATCCTGTCGAAGGCGGCTCCGTTGCCATCACTGGTGAAAACCCCTACCTCCAAAACACTGAGGTTACCGTCACCGCTACCCCGAACACCGGTTACGCCTTCGTCAATTGGATGGTTGGTGAGGAAGAAGTCAGCACCGATGCTGAATTTACCTTCCATGCCGACGCCGACAAGACCTTGGTCGCTCACTTCGAGCTGATTGAATATACTGTGACGGTTACCGCTAACCCGGCTGAAGGAGGCACCGCCGCCATCACCGAGGAAGGACCCTACCACTATAACGATGTCATCAACTTGACTCATACCGAGAACACCGGCTACGAATTCGTCAACTTCACCGTCAATGGCACTGAGGTCACCTCTCCCTATACCGTGACCGATGATGTCGAGATTGTAGCCAACTTCCAGCTTTTAAGCTACGAAGTCACTGTGACCGCTGAGCCCACCAATGGTGGCACCGTCGATGGTGCTGGTACCTTTGAGTACGGTACTGAGGTCACTGTCACCGCCAGTCCCGAACAAGGATACACCTTCGTCAACTGGACTGAGGAAGGCACTCAAGTCTCAACCAATGCTAACTATAGCTTCACCATCACCGAAGCTCACAACCTCGTCGCCAACTTCAGCCTCAACAATTATGTCATCACCGCTGAAGCCAACCCGACTGAGGGCGGCACCGTGAGCGGCAGCGGCGGCTTTGACTACGGTCAGACCTGCACTTTGACCGCCACAGCCAACGCTGGTTACACCTTTAATAATTGGACCAAAGATGATGTGGAGGTCTCCACGGCAACAAGCTATGAATTCACGGTGACCGAGACCGCTACATACGTAGCCCACTTCACCCAGATCGAATACACGGTGACTGTCACCGCCGATGCCACCGCCGGCACCGCCGCCATCACCGAAGAGGGTCCTTACCATTATAATGATGTCATCAATCTCACTCATACCGAGAACACGGGCTACGAATTCGTGAACTTCACCGTGAACGGTGAGGAAATTACCTCTCCTTATACGGTGACAGATAATGTCGAGATTGTCGCCAACTTCCAGCTTTTGAGCTACGAAGTCACCGTCACTGCCAACCCGGCCGAAGGTGGTGTTGTCACTGGCTCTGGCACCTATAACCATGGCGATGAAATCACCGCAACCGCCAATGCCAACAACCACTATGAGTTTGTCAACTGGACGGTGAACGGCGAAGAGGTTACCATGCCTTACACTGTCACCGAAGCCGTTGAGATTGTTGCTAACTTCGAGTTAATTACTACCGACCACGAATTCAGCTTCACCTCGGGTTGGAACTGGTGGTCCACCTATATCGAAATGAACGGTGTCCAAGGGCTCCAGCTCCTCGAAAACGCCCTCGGCAGCAACGGCGTGCAGATCAAAGGCAAGAACGCATACGTCATGCACAGCGGTAACAGCTGGCTTGGGCAACTCAAAGCCCTCAACAACGAGAGCATGTACCAGATCAAGGTGAACGCCGACGGCGAATATTCGCTCAACGGCATCGTCGCTGATCCCAGTGAACACACCATCAGCCTCACCAATGGTTGGAACTGGGTCGGTTATATCGAAAACACCGTCATGGCCACTAACGACGCCTTGGTGAACCTGGCCGCCACCGACGAGGACATCTTCAAATCATACTTCAGCTTCACCACTTATTATGAAGGCTTCGGATGGTGGGGTGACCTCGAGGAACTCGAACCCGGTGTGGGCTATATGCTCCAGTCAAGCGGCGCCAACAGCTTCACCTATCCCGTCAACGCCAAGACCTCGGTCCACAACAGCCAACCCATCGCCAATAAATACTGGAATCCTGTTGTCGGACAATTCCCCAACAACATGAATGTCATCGCTGTTGTTGAACTTGACGGCAACGAGCTCCGCTCCGAGAATGTAGAGCTTGCCGCCTTTGCCGACAACGGCGAATGCCGCGGCTCCGCCCTTCTCAGATATGTCGAACCCATCGATCGCTACGTGGCCTTCCTCACCGTCTACGGTGATGACGAAGATGCGCTGAACTTACGCGTGAGATACCAGGATGCCAGCTACGCTGTCAATGAGCAACTCACCATGATGACTGACGAGGTCGTTGGAACGGGTAGGAACCCCTTCACCATGACTGCCAAGGGAGCTGGTCTCAACGAGATCAGTGCCAGCCTCAACTTCTACCCCAACCCCGTTGGACAAGGACAAGAGGTGAAGATTGAATTGCCTGAAAACATGGGCAACGCCACCGTTGAAATCATTGATGTGATGGGACGCACCATCTGCCGCAACACCTTTGACGGCGGAGACGGTGCATGCACCGTCTCTACACCAGACGCATCTGGTGTGTACACCATCCGTGTCATCAACGAACAGGGTCAGACCTGGAACGGAAAATTAATTGTCAAATAATAACAACTCAATATAAATTTTATCTATGAAAAAAGTATTTTTAATTGTTTTGACCTTGGTACTCGGCACCATCGGATATGCCCAGTCCAAGATCCAGTTCCGCTCTGTTGACAAGGCGGAATGCCAAAAGAGCGACATGACAAGCCTCAAGGCCGTTTTCTCATTCTCAAGCCTTGACGCTGACAAAGTCGAGACCACTCGTGGTGAGTTCTCAGAAATCCACATCGAAGGAACCTATCCCAACGGCAACGTGGGCGAACCGCAGCTGCCCATGTTCACAAGGCTCATCGCCATTCCCACGGGGGCTACACCCATTGTTACGGTAGGCACCCATTCCGAAACGTCATACACTTTGAGTGACTATGGCATCGGCAAGGTCTCCGCCATGCAGGCTCCCATCCGTAAAGACGTGGAACCGAGCACTGTGGAATATGCCTACAATGAGGCCGCATACGCCCGTAACAGCTACAACGACGATCCGATTGCCATGGTCGAGGTGCTCGGCACCATGCGTGGCATCACGCTCGGCCGACTCATCGTGCAACCCGTTCGCTACAACCCTGCCACTGGCACCGTGAAGGTGTATAACGACATTGAGGTGAACGTGGACTTCCAAAACGGCGATGCCGAAAGCACGGCAGAGATGTTTAAGAACACTTTCAGCCCTGCCTTCACTAGCGTCTATGACGAGATCTTCAACATCGACATGCTGACAGGTGGCACTAAAGATGCTTATACCGACCATCCCGACATGTACAACGCGCCCGTAAAGATGCTCGTGATTTGCTACTCAGGTTTCAAGAACAACAGTTCACTGAACAGCTGGCTGCAATGGAAACTTCAGAAAGGTTACTATGTTGACATCTATTACACTGATGAGACAGGCACTACCGCAGCCAATATTGCATCGTTCATTAAGACCAAATACAACGCCTCAGTTTCAGCCGGCAATGCCTACACCTATCTGATTGTGATTGGTGACACGGGACAAGTGCCGCAATATATGAATAAAAACATTGACTCTTCAATCGGCAATTGCGCTTCAGACCTTGGTTATGCAAGTGTCAACTTCTCGTCAAGCACGAGCAACTATTTCCCGGATATGTACTACAGTCGTATCTCTGTTGAGAACACTACCCACTTGGCCAATTATATTAACAAGGTGTTGACATACGAAAAATATGAGTTCACCGATGGCGGTAACTATTTGAACAATGTGATTCTCGTCGGCGGTTGGGACTCGAACTGGACAAGCAGAGTGGCCAAACCAACCATTAACTATGCCACCAACTATTACTTCAAATCAAGCAACACTACCTACGGCGGCTTCGGGAGTGGCACTATCAGTGCCACGGTTTCAACGTCATCGTCAGCTGGTTATAGCGGCACCAACAATGGTGTCTATAACGGCATCAACAATGGTGTCTGCTTCTTGAATTATACCGCTCACGGCGACAAGCAGGAATGGTATCAGCCCCAAATGACGGCAGCTCACGTTGCCACCTTGACCAACACCGGCAAGTATTTCTTCGGAGTTGGAAACTGTTGCCTCACTGGTAACTTCAACAACACCACCACCACTTATTCTCCCGGCTCTTCCATTGGCACCAACGCCTGCTTTGCCGAGACCATGATTCGTGTTCCCAATGCTGGTGCTATAGCCTACGTTGGCTGCTCACCCTATTCCTATTGGTATGAGGACTTCTACTGGGCTGTTGGAGCTCACTCCTATTCAGCCGGCAACTATCCTACCACATCAGCCTCCTCGAAAGGTGTTTACGATGTGATGTTCCAAGACCAATATTGGAACTCCGCATCCTCACTGATGTATCTTGGCAACCTCGCTGTGCAACAGGCTGTCACCAATGGCAACACCACCAGTAGCGTCACTGACGGCGACTGTAACAACTCGGCCCATTATTACTTCCAGTTCTACCACACCTTTGGCGACGGTTCCGTGATGCCTTACATCACCAAGCCGGAAACAAACACCGTGACGATTCCCAGCACAGTCACCCCTGGTACCAGCTCCATCACCGTTAACGCAGTGGCTGGTTCCTACGTCGCTGTCACCGACAACAGCTCGGTCATCTACGGTGTTGCCGAGGCCAACTCATCGGGTGTGGCCACGGTGAACTTCACCAATGCCATCCCCACCAGCGGCACGCTTTATGTGGTGGTCACTCGCCAGCAATACCAGCCCTATTTCGGCACCATCGAAATCGTCGGCGGCACGCAATACAACATCACCGTTACCCAACCTCAGCATGGTACCATCACTGCTCCTGCCAAGGCCTACGCCAATCAACAGGTTACCCTGACCGCTACTCCTGAAACGGGCTACTGCCTCTCTTCATGGACGGTCAAATCTGGCAACACCAACATCACGGTGACCAACAACACCTTCACCATGCCTGCAGGCAACGTGACCGTGACCGCCACCTTCGTCGCCGGTATGCAAGTCACCTTGGCTTCGGTGATGAACGGCACTATCGCTGCTGAACCCGAATACGCCCTGCAAGGCACCACCATCAACCTGACCGCTACACCTGCCTCAGGTTATGCCTTCGACAGCTGGGTGGTTTACAAGACGGGCGATCTGAACACCAGCGTCACCGTCAACGGCAACAGCTTCACCATGCCTAACTATCCTGTTACTGTGAGTGCCATCTTCACTAAGATCACAGAAGCTGACGTGACTGTGGGTAGTGGAACAACGACCACTAACGGCAGCTACTTGCCCACCAATGTGTATTACAAATACTCATTGACACAACAGATTTACACGAAAGCTGAAGTGGGCGATGCAGGTACCATTACCGCTATCAGCTTCTACTACAGCAGCTCTACTGCCTCCGGAAGCAGAACTTTGGGTATTTACATGACTCACACCTCCAATTCCACCATCACGGCATGGCAGACCCAATCCACCAGCAACAAGGTGTTCGAGGGTTCCGTTAACTTCTCTCAAGGATGGAATACCATCACGCTGAGCACTCCATTCGCTTATGATGGTTCCAGTAACCTGTTGCTCACCGTTGATGACAACACGGGCTCTTACTCTAGCCAGTATAGCTTCTATACCTATTCCACCAATGCCAATAGAGCCATCTACTACTATAATGACAGCAACAATCCCTCTGCTACGGGTAGCAACTCCTACACGGCTAATTCGGTGAAATACAACAGCCAGATTAAGTTCACCAAGGAAATGCCCAGCACCGAGGGTTACCTCTCTGTGTCACCGACCAGCCTTTCTGGATTTGAAGCTGTTGGTGGTGTCTCCGCCTCCACCGCTCAAACTGTGGCTGTGATCGGCAGCAACTTGCAGAGCAATGTCACCGTCACCACCACTACTGGTTTCGAGGTCAGCACCTCCAACAACGGCAGCTATTCCTCATCGCTGACGCTGACACCTTCCAACGGCAGCCTCCGCCAGACCCTTTATGTGCGTCTGTCATCCAACGCCACCCCGGGCAACATCAATGGCAGCATGACCATTGCCTCTGGCAGCACCAGTGCTTCAGTGACCCTCAGTGGTTATGCCACTCAAGGTAGCGGCACCTTATTCACCATCACTGCAAATGCCAACCCGACCGCTGGTGGTACCGTGACCGGCGCAGGCCAATTCTATGAGAACAGCACCTGCACCCTCACCGCCACGGCCAATAACGGCTACACCTTCGCCAACTGGACCAAGAACGGCAGCGTGGTCTCCACTAGCGCCACCTATAGCTTCACTGTGTCAGAAAACGCCACCTACGTCGCCAACTTCACGATGAACACCTACACCATCACCGCCACCGCCAACCCGACAGAAGGCGGTACCGTGAGCGGCACTGGCAGCTTCAACCTGAACAACACCTGCACGCTGACCGCTACGGCCAACACGGGTTACACCTTCACCAACTGGACGAAGAACGGCACTGTGATCTCCTCCAATGCCACCTATAGCTTCACCGTGACTGAGAGTGCTGCCTACGTGGCCAACTTCACGCTGAACAGCTATACCGTCACCGCCACCGCCAACCCGGCAGAAGGTGGTGAAGTCTCCTTCGCTGCTAAGGGCAACAGAGACGATCTTACCTACGACTTTGAAGACGGCACACAAGGCTGGACGGTCCTGAAAGGCAATTCCGGCACTTCATCACACAACTGGATGCATAACACAGCATACACAGCATACGACTCCAACGGAAGTCAAATCGTTCCTGAATGTCATAACTCTTCTACGGGTATGATGCTGTCTGAATCTTACATCTCCGCTGCTACCTCTGGAGGTACCGCTACAGGAGCTGTCACTCCCGACAACTACCTCGTTTCACCGCAAATTCGTTTAGGTGGAAGCATCACCTTCTATGCCTGCGCACGAATGAGCAATTATCCTGCTGAGAAGTTCACCGTGTATGTCTCCGAGTCAGGCAACACCAGCGTCAACAGCTTCAGTCCTACCAGCTTGACAGTTACGTTG
This sequence comes from Bacteroidales bacterium, assembly GCA_016281295.1. The sequence continues at coordinate 62,435 of JAEEII010000207.1, read as the reverse complement.
GAGGATAACAGCTGGCATGAATATACCGTCGACCTGAGTTCCTACAGCGGCATGGGTTATGTGGCTATCCGTCACTATGACTGCAATGACCAGCATTTGCTCTATATCGACGATATCACCATCGTGGAAGGCGAGTCCCACTCCAACAGCGAAGGCAACTACTACTATGGCGAATCCTGCACTGTGACCGCCACGGCCAACACGGGATATCATTTCGTGAACTGGACTGAAAACGGCAGTGTGGTATCGTCCAACGCCAACTATACCTTCACCGTCACAGGCGACACCGACCTCGTAGCCAATTTCACAGAAGAGACTCCTTCCTATACCATCGTTGTCAAGGCCAATCCGACCAATGCAGGTACTGTCACTGGTGGCGGCACCTTTGAAGCAGGTCAAAGCTGCACCATTACAGCCACCGCCTCAACAGGCTACACCTTCACCAACTGGACAAAGGACGGCACTATAGTGAGCACCAACTCCACCTACACATTCACCGTCAATGAGTCAGCCGACTACACGGCCAACTTCTCGAAGACCACCTACACCATCACCGCCACAGCCAACCCGGCTGAAGGTGGCACCATCGAAGGCGCAGGCATCTATGAGGATCAAGCCACACCGCACCTCATCGCCACGCCTAACGCTGGCTATGTGTTCATCAACTGGACTGAGAACGGAGTGGAAGTCTCCACCGAAGCCAACTATTACTTCACTGCCGACAGCAACAGAGACCTCGTGGCCAACTTCGGTGTCGCCGCTACCCAAACCCAGCCTATCATCGCTGGTTGGAACTGGTTCTCCACCTATATTGAAATGGGTCTGAACGGCCTCGCTCTCATCGAAGAAGCTTTGGGCACCAACGGTATCCAAATCAAGGGCAAGAACGCTTATGTCACCTACAGCAACGGCCAATGGATGGGCAATTTGACCACTCTCGACAACGCATCGATGTACGAAATCAGAGTCACCAACACCGACAACCTCGTTGTCAACAGCGTCCTTGCCAACCCGGCAGACCATCCGATCACACTTAACAGTGGTTGGAACTGGATCGGCTATCCGAGCAATGAGACCGTCAACCTCAGCACTGCTTTGAGCGGATTCACTCCTGCCAACAACGACATGATCAAAGGCCGTAACGCCTACGCTACCTACGTGGAAGGATACGGCTGGTGGGGCTCATTGGAGGCCTTGACTCCTGGCAGCGGCTACATGTACAAGAGTAATGGCAGCACGGTCACCTTCACCTACCAGACTGGTGCCAAGTACAACGGCGTTGCTGAAAACAATGCCAATACGTTCTGGACACCTGCTTCCGAGCGTTATGCCAACAACGCCAGCATGATGGTCACTGTTGACGCTGCCAACCTCACCCTCTCCGAGGATGTGGAGATTGGTGCCTTCGTCAACGGCGAATGCCGTGGCGCTGCCAAGCTGATGTATGTGGAACCCGCCAACCAATATGTGGCCTTCATGACCGTCTTCGGCGAGGATGACGATGAAGTCAGCTTCAAGGTTTACAACAATGGCGAGACTTTCGATGCCAATGAACAAGTCAGCTACACCAACAACATGGTGGTGGGCAAGGTCACCGAACCGTTCGTCCTCCATCCGAGCTTCAACGACAACCTCGTCCTCTTCCCCAACCCGGTGGATAAAGGCCAGGATGTGACCCTCAGCCTCCAGTCAGGTCTCAACTTGAACAACGTCCGCATTGACATTTACAACGCTTATGGTGCCAACATCCGCACTGAACAAAACGTCAACGCACTCGATGGCATTACGACCTCCGGCATCTACACCGTGAAAGTCACCGATGCTCAAGGCAACACCTACTTTGGCAAGCTTATTGTGAGATAATATCTTTTTGGCGTCGGCAGAAAACTGCCGACGCCCCCTTATATTTTTTGAAATCACTAATTTAATTTATACATAATGAAAAAAAGTTTATTGATTCTTGTGCTTTCCCTCATCTGCACGATGGGATTCGCACAACTTCAGGTAAAGCCTCAGTGGAACCAGGTTATCAGCAACCAGCCTGAGACTTTCAGGACCCAACTCATCTCCTCCACGGAGAACAGCATCAAGGTGAACGTTCAGGTCCCTGGCTTCTACACCACCGCGGTCAACACCCCCAATGGTGAAGCCTATGTGATCACCGTTCCCAAGTCACTCAGCACCGCCCAAGCCGGCGAACCTGACATGCCTATGACCGGTCTTCCGTTGATGATCGGCGACAAGGCCCGTATGAAAGCCCGCGTGCTCGATGCCCAATACATGGACTTTGAAGGCATCGAGGTCGCTCCTTCCAAAGGCGACTTCCCGCGTACCATCGACCCCGAGACTGTGCCTTACACCTACGGTGAATGCTACAGCAAGGACGCTTTCTTCCCGGCCAGCAGCCTCGAACTGCACGATCCTTACATCATCCGTGACTTCCGCGGTCAGAACATGGCCGTATTCCCCTTCGCCTACAACCCTGTCACCAAGACCCTCCGCGTGTATTACAACATGACCGTGGAGATGTACAAGGTGGACAACAAAGGCGAGAATGTCATTGAAACTCGTAGAAGCAACGAGGTCAAGATGAGCTCCGACTTCAAGAGTGTCTATCAACGCCACTTCCTCAACTACGAGGCAGGAATGGCCAAATACACCGCTTTGGATGAAGAAGGAGACCTTCTCATCATCTGCTACGACAACTTCATCAGCAACATGACCGACTTCGTCAACTGGAAGAAGACCCGTGGTATCAACACCACCATCGTTGGCACCAGCACCGCAGGTTCCAGCTACTCAGCCATTCAGACCTACATCAAGAACCAATATAACGCCAACAATAACATCACCCACGTGCTGCTCGTCGGCGATGTGGCCCAGATCCCAGGTTATACCTATTCAGGTGGCGGTTCAAGCTATTCAGGCAAAGGCGATAACGCTTATGGCCAGATCGTTGGTAGCGATAATTACAACGATGTCTTCATCGGTCGTTTCTCCGCCAGCACCGCAGCCCGTGTGACCACCCAATGCAATCGTGTCATCACTTACGAACGCGACCTGACCACTTCTGCCTCATGGCTCCAAGTGGCTGAAGGTATCGCCAAAAAAGAAGGTGGTTCCGGACACAATGGTGAGGACGATTACCAGCACATGGACGTCATCCGTACTGACCTGTTGAACTACGGTTATTCTACCGTCTATCAACGCTATGAGAACCTTTCAGGATACACTGCCACCGCATCACAAATTTCTTCTGACATCAACAGCGGTGTCGGTATCATCAACTACTGCAACCATGGTGCAGAGACAATGTGGGGCGTTGCCAGTTACAGTGTTTCACACGTCAACGCTTTGACCAATGAGAATAAGCTGCCTTTCATCTGGTCAGTGGCCTGCTTGGTTGGTAAATACGACCACAGCAGCGACTGTTTCGCTGAAGCTTGGATGAATGCCACCAACAACAACAACCCCACCGGTGCTATCGGCACCCTGATGTCCTACATCAGCCAGCCTTGGATTCCACCCATGTGGGCCCAAGACGAATGCGTCGATATTTTGGCTGGGCTTTCCAGCTCCGGTGGTACCAAACACACCTGGGGCGGTGTCTCCATCAACGGCTTGTTCGGTATCTTCGACAATTACGGTTCAGATCAATCCGCTGTTGGCACCTATCAGGCATGGATTCTCTATGGTGACCCGAGCATGCTGGTCCGTACCAAGACCCCGACCAGCATGACTGTCACTCACGACGGCACCATCGCTCCTTCAGCCACCAGCTATCAGGTGAACGTCACCAATGGCAACGGCGCTGTGGCTACCATCACTGACGCCAACCACAACATTTTGGGTAAGGCTACCGTGAGCAACAACAAAGCCACGATCAGCATCAGCGGTACTTTAACCGTGGGCACTGAACTCACCCTCTGCGTGTACGGCTTCAACAAGGTGACCCAACTCAGCACCATCAGTGTCCAAGGCGGCACCCAATACACCATCACCGCCCAGGCCAGCCCGACCGCTGGCGGTACTGTCTCTGGCGGAGGTACCTATTATGAGAACACCTCCTGCACCTTGACCGCTACTCCTAATACCCATTATGAGTTCACCAAGTGGACGAAGAACGGTACTCAGGTCAGCACCAACGCCACCTATACTTTCACTGTGACGGGTACTGCTACCTACGTGGCCAACTTCACCGCCCTCACCGCTCATACCATCACCTGCGCCACCGTTAATCATGGTACGGTGTATGCTAACGCCACCAGCGCTTACAAGGGCGACATCATCACTTTGTCCTCCTCGCCTGAGGCTGGATACTTCTTCAGCGCTTGGAGCGTGAAAGACGCCAGCAACAACACCATCACCGTCACCAACAACCAGTTCACCATGCCTGACAGCAATGTCACTGTCAGCGCCACTTTCGTGCCTGGTTACAATATCACGTTGGCTTCTGTGATGAACGGCACCATCAGCGCCGATGCTGAAGGCGGTCCGCAAGGCACCACCATCCACCTGACTGCCACTCCGGCTTCTAGCTATGTGTTTGACAGCTGGCTGGTTTACAAGACTGGCGATGTCAACACCACTGTCACCGTGAGCAACAACGCGTTCACGATGCCCGCTTATGATGTCACTGTAGTAGCGTTCTTCAGTGCTCCATCAAACGAGGAAATCACCATCGGTTCCACCAATGACACCATCCGTGGCTGGACTCTGCCTACCCACGTTTATTACAATTATTCGCTGACGCAACAGATCTACACTGCCGCTGAAATCGGCGGTGCTGGAACCATCACAGCCATCAGCTTCTATTATCTGGGCAGTAGCGCCACCGGCACTGCTTCCAGCTCTGGCGCAAGAACCTTCGACATCTACATGTCGTCCACCAGCAGCAGCAACCTGGACTCTTGGATCAACGAGACTTCAAGCCACAAGGTATATACTGGCAGCCAGACTTTCAATTCTGTGGGTTGGTACACCTTCACGCTGAACACCCCGTTTGAATATGACGGCACAAGCAACTTGTTGCTCACCTTCGATGACAACACGGGTAGCTATTCCGTCACCAGCAGACGTTACTTCCAAACCTACTCCACGGGACAGAACAGAGCTCGTTACGTCTGTGGCGATGACGATAACTTTGATCCAACCGGAGCTACTTCCATTTCATCGGGAGCTTACAACGTGACTATCACGGCCAACAACAAGATTAAACTCACCAAGGAAGTTTCCGCTGAATCCGCAAGCATCATCGTGTCACCCACCACTTTGAGCGACTTCACCTACGCAGAGGCCCAAGGTCCTTCCGCTTCTAAGACCGTCACTTTAGTTGGCGCCAACTTGGAGGCCAATGTCACTGTGACCGCTCCTGCTTCCTACGAAGTCTGCCTGACCTCTAACGGCACTTACGCCTCCAGCCTCAGCATCACGCCCACCAACGGCAATGTCCAGAAGATGGTGTATGTGCGTCTGAAAGCCGGCTTGGCTCAAGGCACCTACAACAACCAATCGCTCACCTTCACCTCTGGCAGCGCCACGCAGACCGTCACCCTCAACGGTGAGGTCACCCAAGGCGACGGCACCTATTATGCCATCACCGTCGAGGCTAACCCCGAAGCGGGCGGCACCGTCACTGGCGGCAACACCTATAAAGAAGGCACCCAAGCCACTTTGACCGCCACGGCCAACTCTGGCTACACCTTCCAAAACTGGACCTTGAACGGCAGCGTGGTCTCTTCCAGCGCCACCTACAGCTTCACCGTCTATGCTGCTGGTAACTATGTGGCTAACTTCACTCGTAACAGCTACATGATTCAGGTTTCCGCCAACCCGGCTGCTGGTGGTACCGTGACTGGTGGAGGCACCTACTATGAAGGTACCCCCGTCAACATCGTCGCCACTGCCAACACCGGCTACGCCTTTGTGAACTGGACCAAGAACGGCACCGTGGTCTCCACCGAACCGAGCTACAATTTCTTTGTGGGCGCAGGTGGCTCTTACGTTGCCAACTTCCAACAACTCGTCAACTATAGCATCACCGTGGTTCAAGCTAACGGCGGTACCATCAGTGCCAATCCTACCAACGCCTATCCGGGCGATGTCATCGACCTGACCGTCACGACCGACAACGGCTATTTCTTCTCAGGATGGAATGTCACCTACGGCAACAACCAGCCTGTGGAGGTCTCCGACAACCAGTTTGTCATGCCCAACGGCAACGTGACCGTCACCGCCAGCTTCGCTCAAGGCTTCGTCATCACCATGGCCGACGTCACCAACGGCACCATCAGCGCTAACAAGGACAACGCCCTGCCTGGTGAAACCATCACCTTGACTGCGACACCGGAAACGAATTACTACCTGACCACTTGGCTGGTGTTCCAGACCGGCGATGTCAGAAACACCGTCCCCGTAACGAACAACCAGTTCACCATGCCTGAGTATGATGTCACCGTATTCGCTATCTTCAAGATGAATGAAATCGAAGAGGTTACCGTCGGTAGCGGCAGCAGCACCAACCAATATCTCCCGACCTACGCATATTATAAGTATTGTATCACTCAGCAGATCTACACTGCTGATGAGATCGGCAGCGCAGGAAACATCACTGCCATTGCGTTTAAGGTGTCGAACTCCAAATCGGTCACTAGAACCCTGGATGTCTATTTGAAACACACCACCAAGACTGAATTCACTTCCAGAAAAGACTGGGTAGCCTGCTCCAGTAGCGACAAGGTATTCACCGGTAGTGTCACTTTCTTAGCTTCCGGATGGACTACTATTACCTTCGATACTCCTTTTGAATACGACGGTGAAAGCAACTTGTTGATTTGTGTGGATGACAACAGCAACTCCGATGTCAGCTCTTCATCTAATGCATCGCAATTCTATGTCTATTCCACAAATGCCAATAGAGCTTTGAGACTCTATAATGACTACACCAACTACAATCCAGCTTCACTGAGCACGAATGGTACTTACGTCACCTCCAATAACCAAATCACCTTCACGATTTCTCACCCGAGCAGCGGCGCTTCAATCACTGCAACACCCACCAACATGTCAGGATTCTCCTACGTGGAAGGTCAGGGACCGTCTGAGGTCAGAAGCTTTGCTGTGATCGGTGTGGATCTCACGCACGACATCACGGTCACCGCTCCTGAAGACTTCGAGATTGCTAACGCAATCAACGGCACCTTCGGTAGCACTGTGACCCTCACTGCTGAAAGCAAAGGCCGCGAAACCATCTCCTACGACTTTGAAGACGGCTACCAAGGTTGGACTGTCCTCAAGGGTACGACCGGCGACTCGCCCAACAACTGGATGCACAACACCGAATATCCCACCTCTAACAACGACTTCTCCACGGGTTATGGTTACAACAGCTCTGATGGATTCATGCTTTCCGAATCCTACATCTCGGGTACTTCGAACGGTACCGGCACCGCCGTGACTCCTGACAACTACCTGATTTCACCCCAAGTGCCTCTTGGCGGAAGTGTCACTTTCCAAGTCGGTGTTCAGAATGTCAGCTATTGTGCAGAGAAATTCTCGCTGATGGTTTCGACGACGAACAACACCAACATCAACGCCTTCACAGCCGTTCAGACCTGGACCTACACCACCACCGCTACTTCAGGCAGTGAATGGCAGGAATACACTGTTGACCTGAGTGCCTACAGCGGCAACGGCTATATCGCCATCCGCCACTTCGATTGCAACAATGAATGGATCTTGAAGATCGACAATGTCACCATCAACGATAGTTCCTCTGTGGATCCTGATCCTGATCCGACAGAACCCGTCATTGAACTGTTGACTGCCAACGTCTACGCACGCCTCAAGGCTGACCTTGCCGAAGGCACATACGCCAACGAAACCGCCGTTGTCACCACGGATGACATCAGTGTCAACGTCAACCTCAATGGTGAAGTGTTGTCTGGCGATGTCACCTATTACACCATCACCGTTTCTGCTGATCCCGCTGAAGGTGGTACTGTCACTGGTGGTGGCCGTTATGAGGAAGGTACTGCTGTCTATCTCACAGCCACGCCTAACGAAGGCTATCACTTCGTTAACTGGACACTGAACAATGAAGTGGCTTGTGTCAATCCCACCTGCTTCTCCACTGCTACAGAAGATCGCACCTATGTCGCTCACTTCGAACTCAACAGCTATGAAGTCACCACCTCAGTGAATCCTGCCAACGCGGGTACCGCCACTGGTGACGGCACCTTCGTCCATGGCAACAACGCCACCTTGACCACTACGGCTAACACGGGTTACACCTTCGCCAACTGGACTAAGGATGGCACCGTGGTCTCCACCGATGCTACTTATACTTTCGCCGTGACCGAAGCCGCTGAATACGTGGCCAACTTCACGCTGAACACTTACGCTGTCACCGCCACCGCCGACCCGGCAGTGGGTGGAAGCATCATTGGCACCGGCAGCTACGAGCATGGCAGCACCGCTACCCTGACCGCTACCCCTGCCACTGGCTACTTCTTCATCAACTGGACGCTGAACAATGAGGAAGTCGGCACAGAGCTGACCTACAGCTTCACCGTCAACGAAGCCACCGCTCTCGTCGCCCACTTCGGCCTCGCAGCCACTCAGACCGTCCACCTCAACAGCGCTTGGAACTGGTTCTCCACCTACATCGACCTGCAAGGTGCTGAAGGTCTTGCCACCCTCGAAAACGCTCTGGGCACCACCACTACCCAGATTAAGGGCAAGAATGGCTATGTCAACTACAGCAACGGCACTTGGATGGGTTCTCTGAACAGCTACGATCCCACACAGATGTACGAGATCCGCAACAGCAGCGAAGCTGATATCACCATCATTGGAAGCATCATCAATCCCGCTGATTGCCCAATCACCATCGCCAACGGCTGGAACTGGGTCGCTTATCCCGTGAGCCAACCGATGGATATCAACGTCGCCTTGGAGAACTGCGACTCAAGAGAGGAAGATGTCATCAAGTCAAGAAGCAGCTTCTCCACCTATATCGACGGTTACGGCTGGTGGGGTTCTTTGAACACCCTGAATCCTGGCGAGGGCTACAGATACAATGCCCTTGGCACTGGAACCCAAACCTTCGTGTATAACGATTCCAGAAGCGAACTCCGCGACAACATCACCACCGACGGCAACTATTGGACTCCCGATGCTGACTACGCTGGCACCATCAACGTGATGGCTTCCATCCCGGCTGACGCTGTGGTCAACGCCAATGAAACGGTCGAAATCGGCGCCTTCGTCAACGGTGAATGCCGTGGTAGCGCCAAACTGATGTATGTCGAACCGCTCGACCAGTACATCGCCTTCATGACCGTCTATGGTGAAAATGACGATGTGGTCACCTTCAACATTTATAATGAAGGCAACCAGTTTGAAACGGAAGAAGAAGTGGTGTTCACCGACAATGCCATCGTCGGCAAGGCCACCGCTCCGTTCATGCTCCACATCAGCACCACCAACAGCCTGAGCTGCTTCCCCAACCCGGTGAACAAAGGCGAACAACTGACCGTGGAACTGAATGGCCAAGTGGATCTCAATGGCGCTACCCTCCAAGTGTACAACACGGTGGGCAGTCTGATCAGAACAGAATCCATCTCGCAATCCAGCAAAACCATCGAAGGAATGCAGACCAGCGGCATCTACACCGTGAAGGTAACCGATGCCCAAGGCAATGTCTACTTCGGTAAAGTTGTGGTTCGTTAAATATTATTAATATAGACAAGGGAAGAAAAACATCTTCCCTTGTCTGGTTTTTTCTTAATTTTGCAGCCAAATTAAATCATTGGTTAAAAAATACAAAAAATGAAAAGAAAACTATTACTTTTGTTCTCCACAATGCTTCTCTGTGGAGTATTGTCAGCACAAAGTTACACTCCCCATTGGCCGGAGTTTAATGAAGATCCATGGTTTAACTATACCTCCGTTGACATTAAAGTTTCGGTGGATGGTGTCATCCAAAACAGATCAAGCATCGAAGTTGTCGCCTTTGTTGGTGATGAATTAAGAACCCCGAGCGATTGCCGTTTCTTATCACCGATTTCCGATGATTTGTACGTGGATTTCTTAAGAGTTTACGGCATGGAAAACGGCATTGGTGAAACTATTACCTTCAAGATGTGGGATCATGAGGCGAACATGGGTGATGAAGACTATGAATGCACCTTCACTGTTACCGCTGATTTCGAAGACCATGGTCTGGAGCAGGGCGACTTCATCGTTCTGGAATTCACCTCCAAGAGCACCGAAGAGGATCTCCCGGATTACCCCTGGACCTTGGCCAACACTCAGTATAACGGCACCTGCAATTTCCTCCTTCAACTGAACGGAGTTCCAGTCACTGAAAACGACCGCTGGGATTTGGGCTTGTTCAATGCAGATGGCCTTTGCCGCTTTGAAAGAGACCATTATATGGCATCACCATTCGGCACTAACATCTGGACCACGGTAGTCTATGGCGAAGAAGGAGAAGAGTTGACGTTTTTGCTCTATGACAAGACGAACGAGCGTTATTTCGCTGGTTCTTGCGATACCACGCTCGTTTGGCATCAAGATGGAAAATACGGAAGTGCCAGAAGTCCTATCATTGTGAATTTCGTTGCTCCCTATATCTTTAACGGAACCGAAGACAACAGCTGGAACACCGTTGACAACTGGAGAGAGCCTGCTGTAGGCCTTCCGAGCGAAACCGACGAAGTGACCATCAACGGCCTCTGCGAACTCGATCAAGATGTCACAGTGAAGAACATCATCGTCAACAACGGCAAGAGCCTCAAAGTCATGTCAGGCACCACCCTCACCCTCACGGAAGGCTTCACCACCACCGACGCCAGCCAGCTCGTCCTCGTGGATGACGCCCAGCTGATCGACGCGGCACAAACCGCTGGGAAAGCCTCTTACATGAAGACCGTGAAAGGCTACAACTCCAATGACAACAACTGGTACATCCTCGGCAGCCCCGTCGGCACCACAGCCATTGCCGAAACCGACTTCCCCACCGATGAATACGACCTCTATTGGTATGATGAGACTAACCTGACCCATGAGGAATGGAAAAACTTCAAACAAGCACAAACCTACAGTTTCTTCCCTGGAAGAGGTTACCTCTATGCCCATGACACCGACTACACTCCTTCAATCCCTGGTACACTGAGCTATGACAACGTCACCTTCGACATGACTTATACCGACCGTACCTACGATGACCTGGATGGTCTGAATCTCCTTGGCAACCCCTATCCGTTTGCCATCACGATTGACAACTTCCAAAACGACAAGCTCACCGATGGTTTCTACCTGCTTGAAAACGGCGCATGGGATCCCAAACCATCCAGCACACCCATCCCGACTGGACAAGGGTTCTTGATCGGTTGCACCGAATCCAACACGGTGACCTTCCAAGCTAACACTGCCAAAAGCCGTGGCACCCACAATAGTTCCATCGAGGTGAGAATCGCCAACAACACCAACACCGACCATGCTTACATCGTCCTCGGCGAAGGCAATGACTTGATTAAGATCCATCACCGCAACGATGAGATTCCGGAAGTTTTCATCCCGAAGAGCAAAAAACCCTACGCCATCGCCCACTTCGACAGAAACATTGAAAGCGTTAATGTAGCATACCATCCAACCATCGCTGGTCAGCAAACCCTCACCGTGAAACTGGAAGGCAGCTATGAGTTCATGACCCTCATCGACAACCTCACCGGCACCAAAGTTGACATGCTGGCTAACAACGCCTATACCTTCACCGCCAAAGAGAATGACAACGTCAACCGTTTCACACTCCGCTTTAAATCCAACACCAACGTGAACGAAAACACTACCGTCAACCCCATCAGCTACCTCTCCAACGGTCAGCTGAACATCAACGGCATTGAAGGTGAAAGCGAACTCCAATTCATCGACATGCTGGGACGCGTGGTCAACACTACCACCATCCATGGTAACTACAGCCAGAAAATCAACATGACTGCTGGCGTGTATGTTGTTCGCGTGATCAATGGATCCAACACCTACACCCAGAAAATTGTGGTGGAATAATGACAAAAAAATAGAGACGCCATAATATGACGTCTCTACAATTGGGAATCGCCTGCGAATTACAATTTGCGGGCGATTTCTTTTTCGGTATAACCCTCGATGATATCACCGACCTTGATGTCGTTGAAATTCTCGATGTTCAAACCGCAATCCATGCCAGCGGCGACTTCCTTGACATCGTCCTTGTAACGTTTCAAGGAGCCGAGCGTACCAGTGTAAATCACGATGCCGTCGCGGATGATACGGATCTTGGTGTTGCGGGTGATCTTGCCGTCGAGGACCATACAGCCAGCGATGGTGCCGACCTTGCTAATCTTGAAGGTCTCACGGATCTCGAGGTTACAAGTGACCACCTCCTCAATCTCAGGAGCCAACATACCTTCGATAGCCGCCTTGATTTCTTCGATGGCCTGATAGATGATGGAGTAGATACGGATGTCAATCTTCTCCTGTTCTGCCAGCTTACGTGCCTGCACGGTAGGACGCACGTTGAAACCAACGATGACGGCATTGGAAGCGGAAGCCAGCATGATATCCGACTCACTGATAGCGCCCACCGACTTATGGATGACATTGACCTGCACCTCCTGGGTGGAAAGTTTCAGCAAGGAGTCAGCCAAGGCTTCCACAGAGCCGTCCACGTCAGCCTTGACGATGATGTTGAGTTCCTTGAAGTCACCGATGGCGATACGGCGTCCAATCTCATCGAGTGTGATATGCGGGTTAGTACGGCGAGTCTGTTCACGTTGCAGTTGCTCACGGCGGTTGGCGATATCCTTCACCTCACGCTCGTCGGTCATGACGTTGAAAGTGTCGCCTGGTTGCGGAGCACCGTTAAGACCGAGGAGCAGCACTGGTGTGGAAGGACCTGCGCTCTGTACCTTCTGGTTATGGTCGTTGAACATGGCTTTGACCTTGCCATAGGTAGTGCCGGCCAGCACCATGTCGCCGATGCGAAGCGTGCCATTCTGCACCAAGATCTTAGCCACATAGCCACGGCCTTTATCCAGGGCAGACTCGATGACGGTGCCTTTTGCCAGCTTGTTGGGGTTGGCCTTGAGGTCGAGGAACTCCGCTTCTAGCAACACCTTCTCCAGAAGTTGATCCACGTTGAGACCTATCTTGGCAGCGATTTCCTGTTCTTGGTATTTGCCGCCCCAGCTCTCGACGAGGATATTCATCTTAGCCAACTGCTCACGGATACGGTCTGGTTGTGCGGTAGGCTTGTCGATCTTGTTGAGGGCAAAGACGATAGGCACGCCAGCGGCTTGTGCGTGGTTGATAGCCTCAACGGTCTGTGGCATCACGTTGTCATCAGTAGCGATGACGATGATGGCCACGTCGGTAATCTTGGCACCACGGGCACGCATGGCGGTGAAGGCCTCGTGACCAGGAGTGTCGAGGAAGGTAATCTTCTTACCACTCTCCGTAGTCACCTCGTAAGCACCGATATGCTGGGTGATACCGCCAGCCTCACCGGCGACGACGTTGGTGTTACGGATATAGTCGAGGAGTTTGGTCTTGCCGTGGTCAACATGGCCCATGACGGTGACCACAGGAGCGCGTGGCACCATATCCTCTTCCCTATCCTCTTCTTCCGTCTCGGCGATTGCCTCTTGCACGTCGGCACTGACGAAGTCCACTTGGAATCCGAACTCGCTGGCCACGACGGAGAGGGCTTCCGCGTCAAGGCGTTGGTTGATAGACACTGGCATGCCGAGACCCATACAGGTGGCGATGACCTTGGTCACAGGGACATTCATCATGACCGCCAAGTCGTTCGCGGTGACGAACTCGGTGACTTTGAGGATTGACTGTTCCTCCTGTTGGCGCATCTGTTCCTCCATCATGCTGCCAGCGACCTGCTGACGTTTCTCACGACGGTGTTTTGAGGTCTTGGACTTGCCCAGTGGTGACAGACGGGCGAGGGTGTCTTTAATCTGTTTCGAGATCTCCTCATCAGAGAGTTCCACCTTCTCTTCCCGTTTAGGCTGGTTGCGGTTTTTATCCTTCTTGGGATTCTTTTTGTTGTCGGCACCCTGTTGGGGTCCTTTAGGACCTTTGCCTTTGCCCTGTCCTTTGTTTTCGGCGGGGGCATCAGACGAACCTTCCGGTTTCCCAGCGATACGTTTGCGTTTTTTCTTCTTGGAGTCGCCGCTGCCTTCGGAAGAGGCCACTGGCTGTTGTTTAGAGCGTTTGCGTTCTTCGGGGAGCTCGATTTTGTCAAGGATCTTCGGGCCTTCCAGTTTTTTGACCTCAGTCTTGATGAACTTAGGTTCCGTGGCAGGCTGTTCGACTTTCTTGGCTTCAGCTGCCTTCTTGGCTTCTTCGGCTTTTTTGGCGGCAGCCTGTTTCTCAGCTCTCAGTTTTTCGGCTCTCTTCTGTTCAGCCAATGCTCTTTCTTTCTTCTCGCGTTCTGCTTTTTCCTTGGCTTCGCGTTGTCTTTCCTCTTTAGTTTTCTTGTCGGGGCGCATCTTGGTGTTGATGCTATCGAGATCGATTTTACCCAGCACCTTGAGGTTGCCGTCCGACTCTTTCTCCTGCACTTCTTCTTGGGGAGTCACCACTTCCGGTTCAGCGGGAGGTGTTATCTCCTCTTCATGTTTTTCTTCGGTTACTATTTGTTCAACCTGTTGAACGGCGGGTGTTTCAGGAGCGGGCTCCTCTTGTTTCGGCGTTTCAGGTTGTTTCTCCTCCTCAGGTTGAGCAGGTTTCTCAGTGTTTTTATGAATACCCATGGTGCTGGTGCGGATAATCACTTCATCCACATCCTCTTCATCGATCTTAGATGTCAACGATTGCACGGCCGAATCGACCGAAACGGATCCACCTTTATAAGACAGATCGCCGAGTTTCTTCGCCTCATTCTTCACTTCCCTTTCGCCCTGATATTCTTTCACGAGCAGCGCATACATCTCCGATGTGAGCTTCGTGTTGGGTGACGAGTCCACTTGGAATCCCTTTTTGGCGAGGAAATCCAGAATGGTGCCCATCCCCACATTAAATTCTTTTGCCGCTTTCGACAATCGAATGGTGAAATTTGATTCTTCGGACATAGTTTCTTCTCTTTGTTAATAATATAGGTGATTCGTGCCTTTAAGCATCATTCGGCATCAGGTTCAAATTCGGCCCTGAGGATCTTGAACACGTTATTGACGGTTTCCATCTCAAGGTCAGCCCTTGAGGCCACTTCCTCAGGGGTATGGGAAAGGACGTTTTTAGCGGTGTCGCAGCCCATGTTGTAGAGGGCGTCGAGAACCCACTGGTCGATCTCATCAGAGAATTCCTGAAGGTCAACATCCTCTTCATTATCAGCCACCTCGCTGTTGCGGTACACGTCGATGTTATAGCCCGTCAGTTTTCCAGCGAGTTTAATATTATAGCCACCCTTGCCAATGGCGAGGCTGACCTGGTCGTTTTCCATATAGACATTGGCCAGCATATTCTCGTCATCGAGGACGATTTCAGTGATCTTGGCCGGGCTAAGGGCTCGGGTGATAAACAGTTTGGGGTTGGTAGTCCAGTTGATGACATCGATGTTCTCGTTACGCAGCTCACGGACGATGCCATGGATACGGGAGCCTTTCATACCCACGCAGGCGCCAACAGGATCGATACGGTCGTCGTAGGATTCCACGGCTATTTTGGCACGCTGGCCAGGTTCACGCACAATCTTCTTGATGGTAATCAAGCCATCGTACACCTCAGGGACCTCAGCTTCAAAGAGACGCTGGAGGAAGACTTCCGAGGTACGGGAAAGGGTGATCACCGGTGAGCCGTTGACATTCTCGACACTCTTGACGATGGCGCGGACGTTTTCACCTTTTTTATAAATATCCGAGGGAATCTGCTCGCTGCGGGGCAGGATAAGTTCTATGTTCTCATCGTCAATAGCCACAATCTCACGCTTCCACACATGGTTGACCTCCGCGGTGATAATCTCACCCACTTTGTCTTTGTATTTCTGGAAGATGTTCTCCTTTTGGTATTCGCTGATCTTGGTTTGGAGATTCTGACGCAAAGCGAGGATGTCGCGGCGACCGAAGCTCTCAATCTTCAGAATCTCGGAAACATCGTCACCCACCTCGAAGTCAGGCTCGATACGGATGGCGTCGGAGAGTTTGATTTGACGCAAGGGGTCTTCCAGCGCATCATCATCAACCACCGTACGGTTATGGTAAATCTCGAAGTCACCTTTATCGACGTTCACGATGATATCGATGAAGTCCTCAGTATCGGTATCGAATTTCTTGTTCAACATGCCTCTGAACACGTCTTCGATGATACGCATCATGGCCTCACGGTCGATGTTCTTAAACTCCTTGAATTCGGAGAATGTTTCAACTAATTTGTAATTTTCCATATATTTGTAATTTTCAACTTTTCTCAATTCTCAATTTAAAAGATGATGGCTGGAAACACCGACACTTGATCCAAATCGAAGACCAGGTCACCTTCGACGGCAGGTTTCCGCTTGGAAGGTTTTTTAATAGGTGCAGGAGTGAGGGTGATTTGTTTTCCGTCGAATGACACGAGGGTACCTTGCAGTTTTCCTTGTTCTTTGGTTTTCACTTCTACCTCTTTCCCCACGTATTTTCTCAGCTGGCGTTCCATTTTAAGGGCGCCACTGAGTCCATACGACATGACACTTAACTCGAAGTCCTCGACATCCCGGTCGAGTTTGCTTTCAACGTAGCGGCTGATCTGGACGCATTGGTCGATGTTAACCGCTGAGTCGGAATCCACAAAGACTTCGATGACGTTAGCGGGTTTCACTTTGACCTCCACGAGGAAAAGATCCGTGTTTTGGATGGCTTCTTCCACCAAGGGAGAGATTTTCTCTTTAGTAATCATTATTTCAAGACTCATTTAACAACAAAAAAACCTGTTACATTCGTAGCAGGTTTTATCATCTTCCACACTGAGTTGTCGAGCAAGGATTCGAACCTTGACAGGCAGAACCAAAATCTGCAGTGCTGCCATTACACCACTCGACACCATCATTCATCGGAATGCGGGTGCAAAATTACGAGTTTTTTCTTTACATGCAAGTTTTTTTTGATATTTTTTGTATTTTTGCCGCATCAATCCAAATAAAAATGACCTTTAAGCGACTGAACAACCTCATTGGATGGTTGGCGGGCATCATCGCCACCATCGTTTATTTTATGACCATGGAGCCCACAGTAAGCTGGTGGGACTGCGGCGAGTACATCTCCACTTCGTTTAAATTACAAGTAGGCCATCCACCTGGGGCACCTTTGTTCCAGATGATTGGCCGTTTTTTCACCCTTTTTGCAGGTGGTGATGTAACCAAAGCCGCCATGATGGTGAATGCCATGTCGGCCATTTGTAGTGGTTTAACCATTGTGTTTTTGTTCTGGAGCATCACTATGATTGCTCGAAAGATTTGGATGAAAGAAGGCGAAGACGCTCCTTGGAAGAACAAGATAGGCGTGCTTCTCGCCGCTTTTGTCGGTTCCGTTGCCTACACCTTCACCGAGTCATTCTGGTTCAACGCCGTGGAAGGTGAAGTCTATGCCATGTCCTCGTTTTTCACCGCTGTTACCTTCTGGGCTATTTTGAAATGGGAACAAGTGGCTGACGAACCCCACAGCAGCCGTTGGATCATCTTCATCGCCTTCCTTATCGGACTGTCGATTGGCGTACACCTGCTCAACTTACTGTGCATCCCGGCTTTCGTTTACGTGGTGTATTTCAAGAAATGGAAGAAGACCTCGTTCTGGGGCTTTGTGTTGACAGGCTTGGTGTCTGTGGTGTTGCTGTGGTTCATCAATTCGTTTCTCATCCCTCAGGTTGTCAACCTCGCAGGAAAGACCGAGTTGTTCTTTGTGAACAGCTTGCACGCCCCGTTCAACTTGGGAACCATCGTGTTCTTTATCGTACTGATCGGTCTCATCGTTTGGGGACTCCTCTACACCTCAAAACGCCAGAAAGTTATCGGTAACATCGCGCTGCTATCATTGACCTTCATCCTGATCGGCTATTCCTCGTTCTTCATGCTGGTCATCCGTGCCAACACCAACACACCTATTAATGAAAATGAGCCCAAAGACGCGCTTTCCATGCTCTCGTACCTGAACCGTGAGCAATATGGAAGCTGGCCGTTGCTTCACGGTCAGTATTACAACGCACCGATCACCGATGCCAAAGACGGGAAGCCCATCTATGTGAAAGACAAGGAGAAAGGTCGTTATGTGATTACTGATGACCGGAAAAACATCATCCCGGTTTATGACTCACGTACCAGCACATTATTCCCGAGAATGTGGAGCTCACAACCCAAGCATGTGGCAATGTACGAGACCTACCGCAAGAACAGCCATGGCGTGGTGGAAGGTAACAAAATAAAAGTCCGCAGATGGGACGGCACCGAACAAGTGGTGAACTGTCCGACCTTTGGCCAGAACCTGAAGTTTTTCATCAGCTACCAATGCAACTGGATGTATTGGAGGTATTTCATGTGGAACTTTGTGGGCCGTCAAAACGACATTGAGAGCCAAGGTGAACTGGACCACGGCAACTGGATTAGCGGTATCAACTTCATCGACGAGGCCCGTCTTGGCGACCAGACTAACATCCCTGACTGCTTGAAGAATCCTGGCAGAACACGTTATTACTTCCTGCCACTCATCCTCGGACTATGCGGATTGTTCTGGCTCTTGCGCAAGGACTTGAAACAAAGCTGGATCATCTTCCTGCTGTTTTTCATGACTGGCCTTGCCATCGTCATCTACCTGAACCAAACGCCCTACCAGCCTCGTGAGCGTGACTATTCCTACGCGGGTTCCTTCTATGCCTTTGCCATCTGGATTGGCCTCGGCGTGTTGGCTCTCATCGACTGGATTGAACGCCTCACCAAGAGCAAAAACCTGGTAACCACCGTGTTAGTAGGTCTGGTATGTTTCCTCGCCGTCCCCTGCCTCATGGCATCAGAAGGCTGGGATGAGCACAACCGTGGCGGCAAGACCTCGGCGCATGACTGGGCAAGGAACTATTTGGCACAACTGCCTCCCAACGCGGTCATCTTCACCCGTGGCGACAACGACACCTTCCCACTGTGGTACATCCAAGAGGTTGAAGGATTCCGCACCGACGTACGTGTAGTCAACTACATGCTGTCGGGAGGTTATTGGTATGCTCACCAGATGGGACGCAAGGTCTATGACTCTGAAAAACTGCCCTTGACGTTGTCGGCCAAAGAATATGACAATGGTGTCAATGAAAGAGTCAGCGTTTACGAGGAAGAAAGCCTCAAGGGCAAGTATGTGGAACTGAAAGATGTCATCGACTTCATCCACAACCCCAAAGCGGTGAAATACTACACCTCAGGCGCTTCGGTGCATTATCTGCCCGTCCGCACCCTGAAACTGACCGTTGACAAAGAAGCTTGCCTCCGCAACAATATCGTGCCGGAAAGCATGAAAGACCGTATCGTGGACGAGATCCGTTGGGAGATCAAAGACGAAAACATCTATAAGAACGCATTGCTGCTGCTCGACTTCATGGCGACCAACAACTGGGAACGCCCGGTGTATTTCACCAGCTTCAGCGACATGGCTTCCGTGCTGGGCATCCAGGAATATCTCCACATGGAAGGCCTCTCCTACCGTTTCATCCCTGTCAAAGCCGATGACTACTACACCAACATTGGCGGTGTTTATTGTGATGGCAGCTACGACCTTCTGGTCAACAAAGCAAAATGGGGCAGCATGAACGAAGAAGGCGTGGTGCCTGACCGTGAGAGTGTGCGTAACGGCGAATTTGCCCGTCAAAGCTATGTCCGCCTTGCCCAAAGCCTGGTGAGCCATCAACAATATGACTCCGCCGTCGTGGTGATGGATAAGTTCCAAGAGTTCTTCCCCAATGAGAAATTCCCATACGAGCTTCGTCTGTACCAATTCCCCGAGATGTATTATCAATGCGGCGAATTTGAAAAAGGCGATGAGTTCCTGCAAAAGATTACGAAGAACGCCTGCGACAAGATTGACTACTACGGCAACATGAAGCCTAGGTTCTTCCTATACTTCGAAGAGACGGTCTCCGAACAGATGACCCTTCTGCGACAGATGCAGCTGACCGCCCGCAAATACGAGCGAACCGATCTGAAAACACAGCTGGATTCAAAGCTCACCGAATACCTGCAACGGTATTACGCTGAATAATCTCGACGAGATTATTATAAACGGCGAATGAAGCCATGATGTCAAAGTGACAAACCATGCTTCATTCGCCGTTTTTTTATTCGACAAACTCTTTGAAGTTATTTCTTTTTTCGGCTTCTTAACGGGGTTGAGAGACCTTGAAAGACCGAATGATCATCACGACACCCACAATGACAAAAGGAACGCTAAGCCATTGCCCCATGTCGAAGGTCATGTTTTGCTCGAAAGCAACCTGAACGTTCTTCAGGAACTCAATGCCGATACGAGAACCGAAGATGATGACGAGGAAAGTGCCGAACATCAAGCCAGGACGGCGGTTCCCGAGGTCACGTTTGAAATACATCCACAGGAGAATCGCCATGGCCACAAGGCAGAAAAACGCCTCATAGAGTCCCGTAGGGTGACAAGGCAGCCATTCGTTAGGCGGGCAGCAAGAAGCCCAGGAAGTACATTCGGTGTAGTTGTCAACTGTACCGCAAAACTGCTCCTGACCGCGAAGGAAGACAAAACCCCACGGCAAAGAAGTGGGAGTCCCATAAATCTCATGGTTACACACATTACCGACGCGAATCAACGCACCCACAAGACACACAGCGATGACGATACGGTCGAGAATCCAAATATAGGATATCTGCGGCTTATCAGTCTTTTTCTTTTTATCACTTTTATTATATCTTCTTACATATAACCATAATCCAATCAGGATACCGACAGCGCCGCCGTGACTGGCCAGTCCTCCTTCCCATATCTTCAGCATCTCAAGTGGTCGAGAGAGGTAATACTCCGGCTCATAGAAGAGGCAATGGCCAAGACGTGCTCCTAGCACTGTGGAGACCAGCATATAGATAAGGAGGTTATCCAGCGAGCCTTCGGCCATCTGTTCACGTTTGTACACTTTGTTCATCAGGAGATATCCCAACAAAAAACCAACGGCCCACAACAAGCCATACCAACGAATCTGCAAAGGTCCCAGCGACAAAGCCACGGGATCCAGATTCCAAGTCACATAATTCAAAACCATCTTCATTAATTTTCTGCAAATATATGGGTTTTCGGCGAATTAAACGAATTGGGCGAATTTTTGCTCTGCTAAAAAAGGAGTTTTCGGCGAATTAGGCGAATTAAGCGAATTGAGATAATCGGCGAATTAGGCGAATTAAGCGAATTAAATACTCACAGATAATTCGTTTAATTCGCTAAATTCGCCGACCTTTAATAATTCGCCGAGGTGCGTTGTTTGATGGAGGATAAGCCGTCAGAGACGGACTCGTTGAGTTGAGCCAATTCGCCTTTCACGGAACGCCAGCCGTAAGTCAGCATGTCCCCGAAACTGTCGAATCGCCCCTCCGTCATCTTCTGAAATCCTTTCTTGGCCAATGAGAGTTCATCCTCCTCAGACTCAGTCTCGTCCATAGCTAATTCTCCCATCGGATCATCCAACAATAAGGGATTATCCAACATCAAGTGATTGTCCAACATCAAGGCGGGGTCATCCATGACAACAGGCAGCAGCGCAATAGGACGGGATGGCATCGAAGCCAAGATGGCAAGGTCTGTCCTCTTCGGTTCTTCGGACACGATTGGCACCACAGTTTTCACCCCAGGGTTATTCTTTTTAGTAGAGTGAATAAACGCAG
This sequence comes from Bacteroidales bacterium, assembly GCA_016281295.1. The sequence continues at coordinate 40,540 of JAEEII010000207.1, read as the reverse complement.
AGTAATGCGCCCGCTGCCCTGTCATGCACAGAGGCTGATCCATCTTCATCCCAACAGCTTTCACCGGACTCAATTCCGCCATCAGTTCCAGTTCGGGTCGGCTGGGATGGTTCCAAAACAAAGCCACCAGCAATGCCACTGAGGCGGCGGCAGCGCTGACTTTGACCCAAAGCGGGATGATGGCCGGCTTTTTCAAGGCTGCTTTACCTTCATAGACTACCGTAGGGGGAGTCAAACGGGGGTATTCTTCGTTGTTGTGTTCCATAGTCATGATTCGATATCAATGAGGTTGTCGATGCTTTTAATCATATTACGCAGAGCGGTACGGGCACGAAAGATGTTCACCTTGACCTGCGACTCGCTTTGACCAGTGATATCGCCGATTTCCTGATAGCTGTACCCTTCATAGTCGCGGAGCAGTACCGCTGTACGTTGAGCTTCAGGCAAGGCGGCCATCACCTTGTGAATGACTTTGTTGACATCCGGATAGGTAGTTCCTCGGCTGTCGGAGAGTTGATAAAGCGCATCCACCTCGGTTTCCTGATGGCGTTGTCGGACCAGATCCACGATGCGGTGATGCGCTGTAGTGAAAAGATAGGTTTTGGCTTTGGCATAATCCACTGCGCCACGGTGCTCCCACACTCGCGCAAAGCTGTCCTGAACCACGTCTTCAGCCTCCTCACGGTTACGCAAGGAGGCCAAGGCGAAACGGAACAGTCCGTCGGCGTACTGATCGACGCAGGTGTTATATTGGGAACGTGTCACAAGATATGTCTCTGATTAGAATAACAGGCTGAAACCCACGTTGAAGGTATGCACCGCTGGACCAGCGTCTTTGACGAACAAAGGCAGCAGGTTGTAGCTCGCATAGAAACCCAAGTCATTGCCACCAGCACGAAGGGTGGCGTCGAGTTTCAGTGGATTCACATAATAATCACTATGATTTTTTTCTTTGTAATCCATAAACTTGACTTTTGTCCAAGTATCCACTCTGATGCCGCCCGTGACACCGGCAGCGATGAAGAATCCACATGTAGGACGGACTTCCAGCATCAGAGGAGCCTGCACATAAAGCACGCCGAGCTTACTTTTTTTCACTCGGCCTTCGAGGTTCTCGTTGATCGGATCGACTTCGAGGACTGTATCGCCTTTTTTAAGTCGCACGGGTTGATTAAAGCTGTAGTTATTCCAACCCAAGCCAATACCCGTATAGAGACCCACGACATGGCTGCGGCTGAAAGCAATGCCCACATCGGCGATGTTGAAGTTAAAGTTCCAGCTCTTCAAAGGCTTCAGTTCGAAAGAGGCATACTGTCCTCCAAATGTAGTTGACAAGTCGGGACCAAAGATCATATTCAATCCAGCGTCCACGCCGCCCCAGTGGGGATCAAACAGCAAGCTCTTTACCTTGGGCCGATCTGCGGGAGCTCTGTCGGGACGGATATCGGGTTGAGGCTCCACATCCGGGATTCCTTTGCCCCAGTGTTCGGAACGTGGTTTTCTATCAGGGCGTCCCTCCATCTGTTTCTCCACACCGCGACCCCACTCTTCCATGTGACGGCCCCATTCTTCCATGCCTTCGCCCCAACGTTCCATATCTTGTTCGAAGTTCTCCCAATCGACCGAGTCGGAAAGACGTTCCAGGTTAACGCCCAACTCTTCCAAAAGTTCAGAAAGCCCCGATAAATTAGGGATCAAGACCATGCGGGAGTCATCCGTGACAATGTCTTGGTATTCGACATCCAACCTTTTGACATTCAAGTCACCCGATCCGTCTTTATCGGCTACCAGTTCACGGCAACGGCCACGAAGCGTGAGGTCGCCGCTGCCCGTCAAAACCACATACACCTGGTCATAGTCAATAGTCAGCTTGACATCACCAGAACCGTTACAATACACGGAAAGGTCGTTTCCGTTCAACGTCCCCTCAGTGAAGACATCGCCGGAGCTATTGTGGTCCAGATTATTCAAGGTTTCCATAGTGACAGTGAAGTCGCCACTACCTTTTAAATACAGCACACTGTCAACCGTGTTCCAGTCATTAGCATATTCGGAATCAACGGCAAAGGTGCTGCCTTGACGAAGTGTGACATCGCCGCTGGCATTGACAACGACGGTGTTGATTTGTGCTGATGCGAGGCCAACATATAGAAGAGCCATCGCGAGAAGGAGTTGTTTTTTCATGTTGATTTGTTTATTTGTTGATTTGTTTATTTGTTGATTTGTTACTTTCATCAACCATAAGACGAACAAACCCACAAAAAGTTACAAGTCAAACGAAAAAAAAGTGGAAAGATAGCAAAATCGCTCTGCAAGCTGTTGTTCCCCTTCGGTCAGCGTCATCTTTAGATAAACGGTTTGGGGATCCACCTTATTAAGACAGGCATCCAGACCTTCCACCTCTATTTTCTTGTTCTCATTGGGAAGAAGCTCCACCTTTTGCTGACGCTCAAAAAGCTTGTTATCATCGAAATCCATCACTGAAACGGTAAGCACGCCTTGGATGTTGCGAAGCAAGTCTGATGTTACAAACACTTGATAATCATTTCGATCCAATGAAAGTAACACAGGCGCAAAGAGTGTCTTCAGCCTTTTTTGCAACTCCTTGGGTTTATTATAGTAATCAATCGACGACCACGATGTCACCGGCCAAGCATCATTGAGTTGCCAATAGAGCGTGCCCATGTTATATGGCTTGGCGGTACGATGCGCCTCAATGGCGACCTCCATGCCGTATGCTTGGGAGAGCTGACTCTTGTAAACATAATCCCCGAAGTTCTTGGCAGAAGGATAATAACGTTCGATGAAATCGTTGATCTGTCTGGCACCTCTGGCGTGTTTCTGGTGTGCTGCCAAGAAGGCATTTTTGCTGACCAACGGATAGATGCTGTCGCCCTCATACTCGCATAAAGCCATAAAATCAGCATCTCCGTCAGCGGAACTTTGCAGGGTATTGAGGTCGGGATAGGACTGATAGCCATATTCACTGTTGAAGCGACCCACCTTCTCACGATAGATCTCGTATGGCATCTCGCCCCACCACACGCCCCAATAGTGGACATCACCTTGTGTCAAGCTTTCGGGTCTCCCCCATCCTTTAGAGGGTGAGCTTGGCCAATAAGGACGGGAGCCATCGTATGTATCGACCACCATAGGGAGAATGGTCTCAAACAAACGATCGTAACCCGCCTTGATAGCTTGGTCATCTTGTTCCGACCAGCCCAGCGACTGCTGCCAGCCCCAGTTATAATAACCTTCGGAAATCTCGTTGCCGCCGCACCACAAAGCCAACGAAGGATGTGAGGCCAAACGTTTCACTTGTTCCAGTGCCTCGGTTTTAGCGTTTTCAAGGAAAGCCTCGTCGTAGGGATACATCGTGCCAGCATACATGAAATCTTCCCACACCAAGATACCTAATGAGTCGCAAATGTTGAAGAAATCATCCGCAGGATAAATACCTCCCCCCCATACGCGAAGCATGTTGAAATGTGCGTCTTTGGCCATTTGGAGTAATTCCACGGTATTTTCAGGTCGAATCCAAGTCTCGATCATCTCTTCCGGGACATAATTGGCGCCTTTGGCATACATCGGGACTCCGTTCACCTTAAAATAAAAAGAGAAGCCTTTGTCATCAGGTTCCTGTACCATTTGAACGGTCTTGATACCAGTTCTTATTTTCTTGTAATCCAATGCTTTATCAGAAGATTTCAACACAATCTCGAAATCATATTGCTTCTGCTCGCCCATCTCATTAGGCCACCAAAGCTGGGGATTTTCCATATCGAAACTAAAGATCTTATGCTGGTTGCCTTTCCCTTGTTGGAAGGGGAAGCTTTGGAACGGTTTCCCGTCGCGGCGAATCTCTGCGATGAGTTCTCCGTCAACAGTGCTTTCCACATCGAGGTGCAGGGTCAGCTTGGCTTGCGATTCTGAGGCTTCTTGGGTAACAATATAAGCGTTATCGAGTTTTGCATCAGACCAAGCCACCAGTTTGACAGGTTTCCAGATTCCCACGTTTTTGTATTTCGGTGCCCAGTCCCACCCATGCTGATAGGGGGCTTTACGAGTAACCGCATATTTCTCCGGAAGACGCGGATGATGTGCCTCGTACAATGCCAGCTGTGTGCTGTCGTACCGCGGGAAGTCCACCACCAGCAAGTTGTCTTTGGCTTTCAGGAATGGTTTCACATCCGTTCTCCAGATGCGGAACTGGTTATTCGCATCAAAGAGTTTTTGGCCATTCAAGGTCACTGAAGCATAGGTGTCGATTCCCTCAAAAACAAGCTCAACCACTTCTTTGTCAAGCAGTTTATTGTCAACCTCGAAATGCGTGGCATAGCTCCAGGGGTGGTCGGAGATCCAAAGCAGCTGGTCTTCGACGGTGCCATGGTAAGGATGTGGAATCAGCCCAGCTTCATAGAGGTTTTGCTGCACCACCGATGGCACGGTTACAGGTAATTCTAATATATTTAAGGTGTCGCCGGTAAGCGTCCAACCTTGCGAAAGTTCTTGTTCGACGACGTTTTGGCGTTGGGTGCAGGCAACCATTAAGAGGGACATCAACAGTGCTACGACAAGACACCCTTTCTGAACACGGTAATAATAAAGCATCATTCTAACTCAAAATTCAAAGTTCTAAAAAGCTCTAAGGATTGATCATTTTTTCCATCTCATAGATGATGTCATAATTCGATTCTGTCCAAACCATGGAAGCTCCGGTGGCGTCTTTCTGGTTAGGATAGAGTTTCTCGTTGAACCGAGGAACCCAGTGGCCCAGCGAGGCATGGACGTTGACCACGCCAGTCTGGTTGACGATATCCATCACATTACTCAAGTTGACACCACCACCCGGCATGATGGTGATACGGTCGCCATAGCGGAGTTGCATCTCGGCGATCATCGGGATGCCTTCTTCGGCAGTGGGTTTGCCACCCGAGGTCAGCACTTTGTCGAAGCCCAACTCAATGATTTGTTCCATGGCCTCAAAAGGTTTCACGCAGGCATCGATGGCACGGTGGAAGGTGAATTTCAGCCCTTCTCCTGCTTCCATAAGGGATTTCAAGGCCTCCACATCGGGCATTCCCTCATCGTTGAGGGCACCAATGACCACGCCTTCGAAGCCCAGTTTCTTACAGAGCATGATGTCGGTTTTCATGAGGTCGATTTCCTCCTCATCATAGATATAGTTACCTGGTCGGGGTCGGATGAGCACCCGCATAGGGATAAAGGAGATGTCGATGGCTTTCGCCAAAGTCCCGAAAGAAGGAGTGAGCCCACCCACTTCGAGGGCCTCGCAGAGTTCGACACATTGGGCGCAGCCATCCATGGCGTTGCGCAGGGATTTGATGCCGTTGGCACAGATTTCAAGACGAATCATAACAATGAGAATTTTTGCAAAGATAGGAAAAAGGGATTTTCAATTCTCAATTTTCAATTATCTTTGCAGCCCAAAACAAATCATCGTGATCTACCCCGAAAACTACGAACAGAAGATTGGCTTCAACCACATTCGCGAAGCCGTCAAAGGGCACTGTATCAGTGCCATGGGACTGGAACGCGCTGAACAAATGAGCTTCAGCTGCGACAAGAACGCCATCGAGCGAAGCCTCGACCAGACCGTGGAATTCATGCAGCTGCTCCAAAACGGCGTGCCTTTCCCCATGAGGGACTATCACGACCTGCGCGAAGAGTTCCAACATATCAAAATACCGGGAACCAGCATTAGCCTCGAAGGACTGTTTGCCATGAAACCCTCGCTGAACGCCTTGAACCACATCCTGAAGTTTGGACAAAGCGAGAACCGTGAGGACTATCCGGAGCTCTGCGCCCTCACTGACGGCATCGATGTGGAACCCATCGTGTTCAGAGAAGCCAACCGCCTCGTGGACGACAAAGGCGAGATGCCCGACAACGCCTCTCCCGAGCTGGCCGAGATCCGAAGCGACATCCGCCGCAAATCAGGCGGCATCGAGCGACGTATCCGACAGATTATGAGCTCCGCCAAAGACTCGGGCTGGGTGGATCCCAAAGCAGAGATCACCATACGCGACGGACGCATGGTCATCCCCGTCAAGGCTGGTGACAAACGCGCCCTCAAAGGCTTCATCCATGACGAGTCCGCCACTGGCCAGACTGTCTATATCGAGCCTGCCGAGATTGTGGAGACTTCCAACGAAATCAAGGAGTTAGAATATGCCGAACGCCGTGAGGTACAACGCATCCTGATGCAGTTCACCGACCGCATCCGGCCTTCGCTGCCCGAGTTGCTGAAAGCTTGGGACCTGCTTGGGCAACTCGACTTCATCCGCGCCAAAGCCTTGCTCAGCCAGCATCTCCACAGCGTCAAGCCTGTCATCCACGACAACCCGTGCTTCCGCTGGATCCAGGCGCGACATCCCGTCCTGGAACAGAAGCTACAGTCGCAAGGCAAAACCATCGTGCCCTTAGACCTCACGCTGAACCAAGACAACCGCATCCTGGTCATTTCAGGCCCCAATGCCGGCGGCAAGTCTGTGTGCCTCAAGACCACCGGACTCATCCAATACATGCTGCAATGTGGTTTGTGTGTGCCCATGCATCTGGACTCGGAATGCGGACTCTTCGAGAGCCTTTTCATCGACATTGGCGACGAACAGTCCATCCTCGACGACCTCTCCACCTATAGCTCGCACCTCCGCAACATGAAAGTATTGTTGGAAAATGCCAACGAGCGCTCCTTGTTCCTCATCGACGAGTTCGGCACTGGCACCGAACCCCAGTTGGGCGGCGCCATCGCCGAAGCAATCCTCTTGGAACTCAACAGGAAGAAAGTCATCGGCATCGTCACCACCCACTATGCCAACTTGAAACTGCTTGCCGACACGCACGAGGGCATCATCAACGGAGCCATGCTGTTCGACACCAAGTTCATGCAGCCCATGTACCTCATGGTCACGGGAAAACCCGGCAGCTCCTTCGCCTTCGAAATCGCCAGGAAAACAGGATTCCCGAAACGAATCCTTGACGAGGCTTCACATATCACCGGCGAACAACACCTGAGATTTGAGCAACAGCTGCAACAATTAGAGGTGGACAAGAAAGCCATCCGCAAAAAAGAACGCGAACTGGAAATCGCTGACACCCTGCTCAGCGAAGTGGTGGCCAAATACAAAAACCTGCTCTCGGAACTGGAAAACAAAAAGAAACAATACCTCCGTGATGCCGCCAACGAGGCGCAGGAACTCATCGACAAGGCCAACAGCCGTATCGAACTCACTATCAAAGAGATAAGAGAAGCTCAGGCAGAAAAGGAACGCACCAAGGAGATACGTAAAGACTTAAACAAAGCCAAAGAGGAGATTGTGAAACAAGCCCTCACCGCCCCCTCCAAAAAGAAGGGCGTGGCATCTCCCCTCCCTCAGGAGGGAACAGGGGAGGCGCTTAAAGCCGGCGACACGGTTTGTATCGACGAGATGGAGATTGTGGGAGAAATCCTGAGCATCAGCGACACCGACGCCACCATCCTGTTCGACACGGTGAAACTGCGCACCACCCCCGACAAGCTACGAAAAGTGAGCCGCGCCGAGGGACGCAAAGTCCAGCGCAAATGGCAGTCGGGCATTGCGGACGACCTCAGTGAGAAAGCCGAGCATTTCGACTTGACGTTAGATGTAAGGGGAAAACGCGCCGAGGAAGCCCTCGATATGGTGACCAAATACCTTGATGAAGCTAAACTACTCAGCATCAAGGAAGTGAGCATCCTTCATGGCAAAGGAAACGGTATCTTGCGCAAACTCATCCGTGAGATGCTGAGCCACGACCACGAAGTGAAACATTTTGCCGATGCCTCACTGGAAACCGGAGGAACAGGGATTACGAGAGTATCTTTGAATTAAGAATTAAGAATTTAGAATTTAGAGGGATTTGCGTCGAACCCTCTAAATTCTAAATTCTAAATTAATTAGTTCTTTTTCTTAAATAAGGAAAGAATAAAGAGCAGCAGCACAGAGCCGCAGGTGCCAACGAGAAGCTGGCCCCAGAAGTTGGAGCTGGCTTGCAAGCCAATCAAGCTGAATACCCAGCTACCCAACACGCCGCCAACAAGACCGACGAGGATGCATACGAGAAGGCTCATGCCTTTTTTCATGATGAGACCGGCGAGAAGACCGGCAAGCGCTCCGATGAGCAATGATACTAAAATACCCATGTGTTTAGTTTTTAAGTTGTTTAGTGATTAAATAGTTAATTAGTTTTAAGTTATTGCACAGTATTGTTATAACTTACTAACATAATCCAATTTTCAAAGTCCCTTAGTCTTAAGGTAATTTTCCAGCTCAAGATTCTGTTGTTCAATGAAATCGAGAAGTTCCTCACGACCCTGCTTGGTCTCAGCCGAGGTGACAAAGATTGGAGGCAGCTCCTCCCAATCCTCGAGAAGACGTTTTTTATAAGCTTCCACGTTTGTGTTCAGCTCGTTATTACTCAACTTGTCAGCCTTGGTGAAGACGATGCTGAAAGGAATCTGGTTCTCACCCAGCCATTCCATGAAACCGATGTCGCTGTCTTGAGGCTCAATGCGGGAATCGACAAGCACAAAGGTGTACATCAGGTTGCGCCGGCGGGCGATGTAATTGGCCAGCATGACACGCCATTCTTCGCGCGACTTCTTGGAGCGTCTAGCGTAGCCATAACCAGGCAGGTCCACCAGATACCATTGACCGTTGACCACAAAATGATTGATGGCGATGGTCTTGCCCGGGGTGGCCGAGGTCTTGGCCAAGCCTTTTTTTTGGACCAAAGCATTGATCAAGGAGGATTTACCCACATTGGAACGCCCGATGAAGGCATATTCCGGCATGTTGTCTTTGGGCAACTTGTCGATTTTGCTGTTGCTACAGAGGAAATGTGCGTCTTTGATAATCATAATCAGCTCAAGTGAAGAGGTTTCTCATTCGGATCGTAAGTGGCGTGTCTTTGGAATTTCTCGGGATAGATCTCCGCGATGGTAATCATGATGCCTGTTTCCTCCACCTGGCCAAAAGGTGCGTTAAGGGCGGTGCCAAAGGAGCGCATGGTGGACGAAAGACTCATGTAAGCATTGACCAAGGGAGGCAATGCAGTACCACGTTCACGAGCGTTTTTCACCAAAATCCGGTAATTCTCATTGTAATTGCTTCCTGTGAAGATGGAGCGTAGTTTCTCCTCTTCCATCACGATAGGCAACTCCAGTTCCGGCCAGGGACTGACCAGACGGTCAGGGTCGGGGAAACAGCTCTTCATGAAGTAGAGGATGAGGTCACGTGTCTCCCGTTCCAATTGGGGATACATGGTCACCTTGCCGAAGTAATATTTCGCTTCGGGATACATCACGCAAAGATAAGCCAACCCGTCCCAAAGGTTATCAAGGGAGTAGATACCCTTTGACAGGCTCTTAGAGGGTTGATAATCAGGCTGGACGAAGGAACGGCCAAGCTCAATAGTATAAGGTAGGTATTCTCTCACAAACTTCTCGGAGTAATGGAAAAGCTCCGAGGTGGGTGTGTCAACCTGTCCCTTGTCATCAGTCTTCAATTGGTCGCAATACAAGAAACGATAACCGCCAACGATGGCGCGGTCATACGGGTTCCACACGATAAGTTGTTCGAAAGGGTTCTCCCCTTCCGTGTCAAACCGGTCCAAATCACAATCCAAGCCCGTTCCACCGCCAGAGTCGCGGAAGCTGATCTCCCGCAGACGGCCAATCTCTCGCATCACATTCGGCGCGTTGGAGGCATTCAAAATATAAATCTCGTTTTTCCCATTATTGGTTTTCCTCTTAAACTTGTCAAGGGTCAATTCCTCAAGGAGCTTGTCAACCGGTATGGGATCAATGATCTTTTTCATAAAAAGTCTTCTTTGTGTGTTCAAGGAATCAAATAGGTTTTCTCTGGATCGAAAGTCTGGTCTTTGTCAAGGGGTAAGTTATACGAGAAACAACGCAGTCTTTCAGCCCATTCGGCATCGGTGTGACGACGGTCGAAGGTCTGATAAGGCACCGGCTTCCCAAAAGTGATGGTGAGGGTTTTGTTCCGTTGCTTGAAAAACTCGTCAACCAAAAAGGCCATCTCGATATTCACTTTGATATTCAAACGTTTGCGAAGTCTCGCCAAGTTATAAAAGAACTTGGTGTTCTGACCGTCGATATGAGTGGGGATAATATCGCGATGAAATTCTTTTGCCTTGCTGATAAAGGTCTTTTTCCATTCAAGGTCCATGATTTTCCCATCTTTCACTTTGCGGGAGCACAGACCGAACGGGAAATAGCAGATGGCGTGCTCACCCGCGAAGGTCTCATTGAAGAGTTTTACGTTTTCTTCGCGGTTGGCGACCCCCTTCCCCGCCTTGTTGACGGGAATGAAAATGGGTTGAAGGTTCTTGACAAACATCAGGAAGTCGTTGACCGGGGTGACTGGGTCGGGGCAATAGGATCCCACGGTTCCAATCAGTGCGATGCCGTCAAGTCCGCCCAGAGGATGGTTTGAGGCCACCAGGATACGTTCCGTAGCTTTCAGGTTCTCAGCCCCTTCCACCACGATGTTCAAGTTAAAATCCTTAATGACTGCCTGCACGAAATCAACCCCTTGAAGATGTCCATAGCGGCTCAAGATGGTGTTGATATCCTCCTCATGAAGCAGGCGCTGGATCCGACGGAACAGCCAGTTAGGCATCCATTTCATCAGTTTGGGCGCCTTGGCTTCAAAGATCTTACGCAGATCTATCAGATTACCGTACTTGTCCTCCATATTCAAAAACAGCTGTATTGATGGTGCAAAGGTAAAATTTTATCCTTTCACTCCCGCTTTTCTTCTGTTTTTTCTGTTCAAAACGAACAAAATGTTCATAATTACGGCTCAAAAAACAAGCATAAAGAACTGATTTTCAAATATGTTAACATGTATTAACATGCCTGTTGATAAAATTGTTGATAAAAAAACAATCCGAATATTTCAAAAAATGTGGGAGAAAGTGGAGAGATATGGGAAGAAATGCATAATTTTGTATCGTTAAAAAGAAGTGAAGAGAATGAGCAATCCGACCGGTACATTCACCTGCAAATTAGACTCGAAGGGGCGACTGATGCTGCCTGCGGATTTCCGTGAGCAGTTAGGGAGTCAGGCCGAGGAAGATTTCATTTTGAGGCCCGGTCTGCACGGCCAATACCTGGAGCTGTACACCATCAGCGACTGGAACCGCCGCAGGGAGATCTTGATGCAGGTGAACACATTCGATCGGAGAAAACTCGACATCATGCGTAAGTACCTCGATGGTGTCAAACGCGTCAAGCTGGATGCCACCGGGCGACTTCTGATCCCGAAGGAGCTGCTTGAACGCAGCGAGCTCTCCAAAGACGTTGTCATCGACTCCATGTTCACCAACATGGAGATCTGGGACAAGGCGAAGTACGAGGAGCGTGTCAACGAAATCGATTCCGAAGCCCTTGCACAAGGTGTCGAAGAACTCTTCTCCAACCTCTCTTTCAACTAAATCTAACTTGTAACTTCTGAATTCAAAAAAAATGTATCACGTTCCGGTGTTATTACATGAGTGTATCGAAGGGTTGCGCATCCTTCCCGAAGGCACCTACGCCGATGTCACCTTCGGCGGGGGCGGCCATTCACGCGCCATCATGGAACGACTCACCACCGGACATCTCTATGCGTTCGACCAGGACGAGGATGCCGCCGCCAACGTCATCGACGACGAGCGGTTCACCTTCATCCCGCAAAACTTCAGCTATTTCAAGAACTTCATCCAGCTCTACCACCACGACAAGATTGACGGCGTCATCGCCGACCTCGGAGTCTCATGGCATCAGTTCGACACACCCGAGAAAGGCTTCTCCACCCGTTATGAGGGACGTCTCGACATGCGCATGTGCCAAAGCAACCCCACCGACGCAGCCAGCATCGTCAACAGCTACGACCATGCCGACCTGACCCGTATCCTCAGCCGCTACGGGGAGCTGAACAACGCACACCTCTTCGCCTCTGACATCATCATGGCTCGCGACACCCAGCCAATCGAGACCACAGAACAACTCAAGGCGGCAGTGCAGTCACGACTGCCTCGCGGCAAGGAGAACAAAGTGCTCGCCCAACTGTTCCAAGCCCTGCGCATCGAGGTGAACCACGAGATGGAAGCCCTCACCAGTTTCCTCTCCCAATGCGCCGACGTGCTGAAACCCGGCGGACGCCTCGTGGTACTCTCCTACCACTCCCTGGAAGACCGCCTTGTGAAGAATTTCATAAAAAGCGGCAACGCCGACGGAAAAGAAGAGAAAGACTTCTTCGGCAACCCGCTTACACCTTATATAATTATTAATAGGAAGCCCATCATCCCTGACGAACAGGAGGTCGAGGCCAACAGCCGCGCCCGCAGCGCCAAGCTGAGAATCGCAGAAAGGAAATAAACCATGAAGACCGAACGCAAGACCACCTCATCCAAAGGCAGCCGCACCATCATGAATATCTTAGGCGGCAACTTCCTCACAAAAGAGGACTTCTCAAAGATGTTCCCCTTCCTGGTTTACCTCACCGTGCTGCTGATGCTCATCATCACCAACGCCTACATCGCCGAAAGCACCAGCCGCTCCATCAAGAAAAACACCAACAAACTGCGCGACCTCCGCGTGGAATATATCTATGTGAAATCGGCTTTCACCAAAGCCTCCACCCAAACTGTCATGATCGACAAACTCGCCGACAAAGGAATCAAAGAATCACTTGAAACACGAATAGTCAAGAAAAAATGAACCGTGATCCGAAAACAAATAGTCTCCTGAGAACCGCTTTGGTTTACTTCGCGGCACTGGCTGTTGGCGTCATCATCATCGTCAAAGCCGTGTTAGTGCAGACCAAAGAGGGCGACGAGCTGCGCAAACTCGCCGACCAAGTGGAGACTCGTTTCGACACGCTTCAAGCCTCACGCGGCGACATCCTCTCTGACGACGGCAGCCTGCTCGCCACCGACGTGCCGATCTTCGAGGTGGGCATCGACCCGCAAGTCATCGACGACAGCTTGTTCAATGCCGACATCGACCTGCTGAGCCAACAGCTGGCTACCCTCTTCCCGAAACGTAACGCCGCGAAGTGGAAGAAAGGACTCATCGAAGCCAAAGCAAAAGGGAAACGCTATTTCCTTGTCGGCCTCAACGTCACCCTCGGCGAGTACCGTCAACTGGAACAATGCGCCATCCTCAACCAAGGTAACCTCAAGGGCGGCCTAACCAAGTCACAGCCTAAGTTCAAACGCATTCACCCCTACGGCTCCCTCGCCGTACGTACCATCGGCTATGTCAACGACAGCCTCACCGTAGGACTTGAGAGCGCATGTGACACCATCCTCAGAGGACAAGACGGACATCATCGTCAACGCCACCTGCACCACGGCGTGTGGATCCCCATCGAAGACGAGAACAACATCGAAGCCGTCAACGGAAACGACATCGTGTCCACCCTGAACATCGGCATCCAGGACATCGCCGAACGCGCCCTGCGCAACGCCCTGGTGGTGAACAAAGCAGAACAAGGATGCGCCATCGTCATGGAAGTGGCTACCGGTGAAATCAAAGCCATCACCAACCTGCAACGCGACAAAGAAACCAACCGATGCCAGGAGCTATACAACTTCGCCATCGGCAACGGCATAGAACCCGGCTCGACCTTCAAACTCGCCTCGATGCTGGTCCTCCTGGAGAGCTTCCCCGACCTGAACATCAACTCGCATATCAACATCGGCGGCGGACCTCTGGTGTTCTCCAACAAAAAGATGTATGACGACCACACCATCCACGCTGACGGACGAGTCACCATCCGTGAAGTCTTCGAGCAATCCTCCAACAAAGGCACCGCCAAGCTCATCACCGATTATTTCGGATCCAATCCCGAACGCTATGTCAACGGATTATACAGCCTCGGCCTCAACGTCCCGCTGGGAACAGGCATTGCCGGAGAAGCACGTCCCTACATCAAACACCCTATTCTCGACAAGACCCATTGGTCAAAGACCTCACTCCCGTGGATGTCGATCGGATACGAGCTGCGACTCCCCCCCCTGCAAATCCTCACCCTTTATAATGCAGTGGCCAACGGCGGCAAGATGATGAAACCTCAGTTTGTCAAAGAAATACGGAAAGAAGGCATCACCCTCAAAACCATTGAGCCCGTGGTGCTCAAAGAACATATCGCCAGACCCCAAACCATCGACTCCATCCAAAGCATGATGGAAGGCGTCGTCTTAAGAGGCACAGCCAAGATGCTGAGAGGAACCGAATACGGCATCGCTGGAAAGACAGGAACCGCACAGCTCTACAACGTGAAGAAAAAAGCCTACAAATGGGTGAACGCCGATGGACGCATCGAGCGAGACTACAACGTGACCTTCGTGGGCTACTTCCCCACCGAGAAACCACTATACACCTGCATCGTGGTCATCAGCAAAGCCAAAGGACAGTTCTACTCAGCAGGCAAAGTGGCCGCACCGGCATTCAAAGAGATCTCGGACCGTATCTATGCCACTAAAATCAAAGGCATGATGGAAGCCGGACAACCTGAACAGAAAGCGGTTGACAGCAGCATACGACATCACTCAGAGATAGTGCCTTACCTCGACGGCATCGGCATTGAATATACCGACTGCTCCACGGGAAGCGAATGGGTGAACACTGTGTTTTCAAAAGAAGACAACCATTATCTCATTGAACCCATACAGTTCGACTCCCTGCGGGTGCCAGAGGTGAGAGGCATGAATGTCACCGATGCCGTTTACCTGCTGGAAAACATGGGATGGAACATCGCCTTCGAGGGCTATGGAACCGTTCAACAACAATCGGTCAAAGCAGGCGACACACTACAGCCAGGAAGTCTCATCACGCTAACCTTAGGAAAGAAATGAAACTAAAAGAGATCATAGTAAACTGCAACCTCATAGAAATCCAGGGAAACAAAGACCTGGATATCACCACGATAGCCTTCGACTCCCGTAAGGTAGAGCCGAATGCCCTGTTCTTTGCCATCAAAGGTACCCAGAACGACGGGCACGTCTTTATTGACACGGCCATTGAGAAAGGAGCCATCGCCATCGTATGCGAAGAGCTTCCCAAGATACTTCAGGAAGATGTGACTTATATCAAGGTTGACAACAGTGCCCTCGTGCTGGGCATCGCTGCCGCCAACTTCTACGGCAATCCATCCAGGTCGTTGAAACTCACCGGAGTCACGGGCACCAACGGCAAAACGACCATCGCCACCTTGCTTTACCGCCTGTTCACCGACGCGGGATATGCCTGCGGACTGCTTTCCACCATCGAGAATATCGTGGACCGCCAAGTCATCCTGGCCACCCACACCACTCCCGACCCCATCGAACTCAACGCATTGCTGAAACAGATGGTTGACCATCACTGCGAATACGCCTTCATGGAAGTCAGCTCCCATGCCATCGACCAAAACCGGATCGCTGGACTGCATTTCGCGGGAGGCATCTTCACCAATTTGACCCACGACCATCTCGACTACCATAAGACGATGGCCAACTACCGCGACGCCAAGAAGAAGTTCTTCGACAACCTGCCCCCCGAGGCTTTCGCCCTTACCAACCTCGACGACAAGAACGGCAGTGTGATGGTCCAAAACACCCGTGCCCGCAAGATGAGCTACGCCTTGAAACATGATGCCGACTATAAAGGCATGGTCATGGAAAGTCATTTCAACGGGATGCTGATGAAGGTGAACAACACGGAGATGTACACCCGTTTGGTAGGCAACTTCAACGCCAGTAACATCCTGGCCATCTACGGAGCCGCTTTGGCACTGGGATTCGACAAAGACGAGCTGTTAGTGGAGATCAGCAAACTGCAAGGCGCCAACGGACGATTCGACATGGTACACAGCGACAGTGGCATCGTCGGCATCGTGGATTACGCCCACACACCCGACGCATTGGAGAACGTACTCAAGACCATCAACGATGTCATGAGAACCACTAACACCCAGCTCTCAACTCCCAACCCTCAACTCATCACTGTGGTAGGCTGTGGCGGCAACCGCGACACCACCAAACGACCCGAGATGGCCGCTGTAGCCGTCAAACTCAGCGACAAGGTCATCCTCACCAGCGACAACCCTCGTGATGAAGACCCCGAAGAAATCTTGCGACAGATGAAAGCAGGAGTGCCTGACGAGGAACGCCGCAAGGTGCTGTCGATCACCGACCGCCGCGAAGCCATACGAACCGCCGTGGCATTGGCAGAGAAAGGCGATGTCATCCTGCTCGCCGGCAAAGGCCACGAAGACTACCAAATCATCAAAGGGGAGAAACGCCATTTCGATGACAAAGAAGAATTAACCAACGCATTAAAAGAGAAATAAGACATGCTATACTATCTGTTTTCATATCTGGACAGCTTACACTTCCCCGGCGCGAGGGTGTTCACCTACGTCACCTTCCGAGCCGCGGTTGCCATCATATTAGCCCTCATCGTCTCGGTCTGGTTTGGCAACTATTTCATCAAGTTGCTGAAACGCAAAAAAATCGTCGAGACACAGCGTGACGAGGCCACCGACCCCTATAACACCCAGAAAAAAGGCGTACCCACCATGGGTGGCGTCATCATCATCGCCGCCATATTGATCCCTGTCTTGCTGATCTGCAAGCTGCACAGTGTTTACACCATCCTCATGATCGTCACGACGCTTATCCTCGGCATCATCGGATTCTCCGACGACTATATCAAGACATTCAGAAAACAGAAAGACGGCATCAAACCCGCGGTCAAGCTCGGCGGTCAGATCTTGTTAGGCCTCATCGTCGGACTCACCCTCCGTTTCAGCCCTGCCGTGCAGATCAACGAAAACATCCATGTAAAAATCGAAGACAACAAGGAAATCGTCGTCAAGAGTCCCGACGTGAAATCGACCCGGACGACCATCCCATTCGTGAAAAACCATAACCTCAACTACGCCGACCTGTTCCGCTGGGCAGGCCCCAAATGGATGTATAACCTCGCTTGGGTCTTCTTCGTGCTACTCACCGTCTTCATTGTGGCCGCTGTCAGCAACGGTTCCAACCTCAACGACGGCATGGACGGCATGGCCTCAGGCAACTCCGCCATCATAGGCTTAACGCTGGTCATCCTGGCCTATATCTCAAGTAACGCCGTCACTGCCAGCCACTTCGACCTGATGTACATCCCAGGCAGCGAGGAACTGGTGGTGTTCATGGCAGCCTTCGTCGGCTCGTTGATCGGTTTCCTGTGGTTCAACTCCTACCCTGCCCAGATCTTCATGGGCGACACCGGAAGCCTGACCATCGGAGGCATCATCGCAGTGTCGGCCATCATCATGCATAAAGAGCTGCTGCTGCCTCTGCTCTGCGGCGTGTTCCTTTTCGAGATCCTCTCCGACCTCGACGTGAAACACTTCGTCAAGCACGGAAAGAAACACAGAATTTGGAAGAAAGGCCCCGTCCATGACCATTTCAGGACCAGCTATAGCGATTTCAAGAAAGCCTGGCCCAACAGCACGGTCACCTTCAAAGGACATGGCGAAGGATACAACACAGTACACCATGAAGTAAAGATCACCATACGCTTCTGGATAGTAACCATCCTGTTAGCGGCATTCACGCTGATCACGTTTAAGATAAGATAGAAGTAATAAGAACAATTAAGTCGAGATATGAGATTTTTATTTGAGAAAGCAGAAAACCTAAGGAAACCCAGACCGGAGAACATGGCATCCAGCATCACATCGAAGATCCTGGAAATCCGGAAAGAAAGCATCAAGAAATGCATGGGTGACTTGCAGACCATGAGCCATCGCCAACGGTATGTGGACACGGTCAATGGCGTGATGTATTATGACGACTCGCAGGCCGAGAATGTCAACGCCACCTGGTTCACCTTCGAGAACATCGTCAACCCCGTCATCTGGATTGTAGGCGGCTCATGCCACAACAACTACAGCGAGCTTATCGACACCGCGAAAAAAAGCGTGAAGGCCATCATCTGCCTGGGAAAAGAGAAGGAAAACATCCAGATGACTTTCCAAGGCGCGGTACAAGAGTTCTATGACGCCGCCACCATCGGGGAGGCCGTCAACACCGCGGCCATCATCGCCCAGAAAAACGACGTCGTCTTGTTCTCCCCTGCCTGCAAGGACTATGACATGGATTATTCCGAACGGGGCGACACCTTCGTAAGAGAAGTACAGAAACTGAACGCTGAATAACCAAGGAACCATGAACAGGATCAACAGACTTTTGAAAGGCGACCGGGTCATCTGGGTGGTGGCGCTCCTTCTCGGGGTGATCTCCTTGCTGGCGGTGTATAGCGCTACCAGCTCTGAGGCACACGTGAAAGTAGGAGCCTACAACGAGATGGTGCTGATGAAGCATGCGGCCACCCTCCTGGGCGGCTTCGTCATGATGTTCATCGCCTCGAGGATCGACTACCGCCATTATTCCCGCGGCATCGAGCTCGTGTTGCTGTTCTGCTGCATCCTGCTGGTTTTCACCTATTTCTTCGGAAGCCGCATCAATGGTGCTTCAAGAAGCATCATGGGCTTCCAAACCAGCGAGTTAGCCAAGATTGTACTGATCACCTATCTGGCGAAATACATCGTGGTATGGAACAGCAAGGACTATAAATTCAAGAATCTGGTCGTCCCCATGGTACTTCCAATCTTCCTCATCGTCGCGCCCATTTTCCCTGAAAACCTATCGACCGCAGCCATGCTTTTCTTGGTGTGCATGATCATGCTCTTCATCGGACAAATCAAGTTCGGCTACATCATGGCCATCATCGGCATAGCAGTTCTTGGCATGGGATTGTACATCCTGACTGACGACATGGTCGCTAACATCCGTCAAGGAAGATACGAGAAAGTGGTGGCAGCAGCGGAACAACATCCCGAGGATGCCAAGTTACAGGAAAAAGCCAGAAAGAAGCCGAGGGTGAGCCGTGTGAAGACCTGGCAGGGACGTATCGAAGCTGCCAAGTTAGAGAAGGAAGCCAAAAAGGCCTCGGGCGAAGAGAACGGGAAAGCGCCACTTCAGATTGATGACCGCAACGCGCAAAAGACCTACGCAAAGATTGCTGTCGCCAAAGGAGGACTCTTCGGCAAAGGCTCTGGGAAAAGCACGCAACGCAACTTCCTGCCGCAACCCTTCTCCGACTGCATCTACGCCATCATCATCGAAGAATACGGGCTTGTCGGCGGTGTGTTTGTGCTCCTGCTATACATCATTTTGCTCACACGAGCCACCAAAGTCGTCAAGAAACGGCCCCTCAGCTTCGGAGCCATGCTGGCGTTCGGCATCGCCATCATCATCGTCATGCAAGCCATGATCAACATGGGCGTGTCAACAGGACTGATGCCAGTCACCGGACAACAGCTGCCCTTCATCAGCAAAGGTGGATCGTCGATGCTCATGACAGGATTCGCCATCGGGATGATCCTTAGCGTGACAAGAAGCGTGGAAGAAGACAGCAGCGAAGTGTATGAAATAGATAATGAACAAGAAGAACAACAACTAAATAACTAAACAACCATGAAAGTCGTCATCAGCGGAGGCGGAACAGGCGGGCACATCTTCCCGGCCATAGCGATTGCGGATGCATTGAAGAGAAGGCAGCCGGATGTGGAGATATTGTTTATAGGAGCCAAAGGAAGGATGGAGATGGAGCGCGTGCCTAAAGCGGGGTATCCGATTGAAGGCCTGTGGATCAGCGGATTCACCAAAAAGCCAGAGACCCTTCTCCTGCCCATCAAGATTATAGACAGCCTATATCGCGCGACAAGGATCCTGAAAAAGTTCAAGCCAGATGTCGTCATCGGCGTGGGGGGCTTTGCCAGTGGACCAACGCTGAAGGCGGCCAATTTCCTGGGGATCCCCACCGTGATTCAGGAACAGAACTCCTACCCGGGCAAGACCAACCGCAACGTGGGACAGAAAGCCAAAGCCATCTGTGTGGCCTATCACGGGCTTGAACGATGGTTCGACCCGACGAAGCTTCACTTTACAGGCAACCCATTGAGAGGCAACATCAACGGGAAATGCGACCGTAAAGAGTCGGCAGCCTATTTTGGAGTGGATCCCCAACGACCCGTGGTCCTCGTCGTTGGAGGCAGCCAAGGTGCCCTGGGAATCAACAAAGGCATCTCCGCACAGATTGATAAATTCAGTGACGGCAGCATGCAACTCATCTGGCAAACCGGAAAGTTATACTACGACGAAGCCCTGAAAGAGGTCAAGGAAAGACACCTTGAAGACTACGTCAAACCCACAGTCTTCATCGACCGAATGGACTACGCCTATTCAGTGGCCGATGTCGTCATCTCGAGAGCTGGGGCCATTTCAATATCAGAATTGGCCTTGGTGCAGAAACCCGTCATCTTTGTCCCGCTGCCCACCGCAGCGGAGGATCACCAGACCAAAAACGCGCAGCAGCTGGTCGATGCCGGCGCCGCTTTGATGGTCAAAAACCAGGAAACCGAGCAGGTGCTCATCCCTGAACTGCAAAAGCTACTCAAGGACAGCGCCTTGCAAGAGGATATGAAAAAGAACATCGCACAATTCGCACGTCCCAACGCGGCGGACGATATCGTAGATGTAATATTGAAGGCATTTTAATATAGTTAGGTAATGAATAAGCAGGGGAATAAAAGCGTGTATTTTGTAGGTATTGGCGGCATCGGCATGAGCGCCTTGGCCAGGTATTACCACAGCCAGGGTGCACAAGTGTCAGGCTACGACCTCACACCTTCCCCATTGACAGCGGAGTTGGAAAATGAGGGCATGGCAATCCATTATGAAGACAATCCAGCCTTATTGCCTGCCCTCATTGACATGGCCGTGTACACCCCTGCCGTGCCCAACGACCTCAAGGAGATGGAGGCCTTGCGCCAACGAGGCATCCCCATGATGAAACGCGCTGAGGCATTGGGAGCCATCTCAAAGACACGATACACCATCGCCGTCGCGGGCACACACGGAAAGACCACCACCACCGCCATGGTAGCCCACATCCTCCACAAGAACGGAGTCGATATGACTGCCTTCATCGGTGGCATCGCCAACAACTTCGGAAGCAACCTGCACATCGGACACACCGAGGAATCAGTCCTCGTGGTGGAAGCCGATGAGTTCGACCACTCCTTCCTACAACTCTCACCTGACATCAGCATCGTCAACTCCATGGACGCCGACCATCTCGACATCTATGGCGACAAACAACAACTCATTGCCGGTTTCAACGCATTTGCGCGACTCACCTCACGCTGCGTCATCAGCAAAGAGTCACTGCCCCTCGAGACCGACGGGACACTTCATTACCATTTCGGATTCCAAGAGCAAAACGAATTCAGGGCGGTCAACGTCATACAACACGAGGGAGAGACCGATTTCGACATCGAACACCTGGAAGGCCTCACCCACGTGCATCTGAAGATGGCTGGAACACACAATGTGTTGAACGCCACCGCCGCTTTCAGCGCGACACTGGAACTCGGACTGGATCCACAAGACATCGCCGAAGCACTGTCATCCTTCACCGGCGTGAAACGCCGTTTCGACATCATCGTCAAAAACGAACGGCACTGCTACATCGACGACTACGCCCATCATCCGGAAGAAATAAAATCTTGTCTGTCGGCCATCAAAGCGTCATTCCCTTCCAAACGGGTGACGCTGGTCTTCCAACCTCATCTCTTCACTCGTACACGCGATTTCATGGAAGACTTTGCCGCAAGCTTGGCAATGGCCGACGACCTGATTTTACTCGATATCTATCCTGCCCGGGAAAAGCCCATCGAAGGCATCACCTCGCAGGCCTTGTTAGAGAAGATTGCCATGAGCAACAAATGCATCTGCCCCAAAGAACAACTGCTCGACGTCATCGCCGAAAAGAAACCCGAGCTGCTGATCACCATGGGTGCAGGCAATATAGACCGTCTTGTTAAACCCCTCAAAAACATGATCAGCCAATGGTAAAGAAAATCCTAAGCATCGTATTGTGGGTCATCACGGGAGCCGCGCTGGTCACGCTGTTCGTCTTCGGACGCAAGTGGTACCTTGACACCCCGTTGCAGGGAGTGGTGTTCCAGCTGGATCGTCATGACACGAGGGGATTCGTGGAGAAAGACACCATCATCGCTTACACGGAGGCCATCTGCGGCATAGAGCATCATGCCTCCATAGGAAGCATCGACATGATGAAAATCAAACGCTTGCTCAGCGAAAATCCATGGATCGAGAGCTCCAGCGCATTCATCAGCCTTAACGACACCCTTTTCATCAAAGCCAAAGAACACAGCCCGGTGTTGCGAGTTTACAACAACGAAGGACATTCCATTTATGTCACCGAGGATGGCAACATCATCCCCTCGAGTCCTGTGTTCACCCCACGGCTAATCATCGCCAACGGAGATTTTCAATTCCCCGTGAGCAAGGACAACGCCAACCTCAACGACACGCTGTACGCCCAATCAGGACTCTCGGAAGCCCTGGCCATCGCACTGGCCTTGCGCAACGACCGGTTCCTCAACAGCAATGTCGGACAAATCTATAAAAACAAAAACAACGAATACGAACTAATGGTCAACAACCTTTCAGCACGGGTCATCATCGGTGACACCATCGCGGTAAGCACCAAGTTGTCAAGACTGGGAACCCTGTTGGAGAAATACAGTGGGACAGAAGCGCTGAAAGACTACAAGACCTTGGACTTAAGATATAAAAATCAAATTGTGTGTACAAAAAAATAAAACTATGAGTGAAGGAAAAATCATTGTCGGATTAGACATCGGCACGACCAAGATCGCCTGCATCGTGGGCAGGAAAGCCGCCAACGGCAAAATCGAAATCCTGGGATACGGTAAATCCGAATCCACAGGGGTCAGCAGAGGCATCGTGACCAACATCGACGAAACCGTCAATGCCATCAAAACAGCCGTCGATGAGGCATCGGCACAGTCAAACGTTGACATCAAATCGGTCAACGTCGGCATTGCCGGACAGCACATCAAGAGCTTGCAACACCGCGGCGTGATGATGCGCGACAACCGCGACGTGGAGATCTCCGACGAAGAACTGGAGAAACTGCGCCAAGACACTTTCAAAATCAACATGGTCCCTGGCGAAGAAATCATCGACGTCATCCCACAAGAGTATTATGTGGACGGTGAAATCGGCATCACACCCAAAGGCATGCTTGGCAGCAAACTGGAAGCCAACTTCCATGTGATCATCGGCCAGACCGCAGCAGCCATGAACATCTTCAAATGCATTGAGAAAGCCGGGCTGGAGATGGATCACATGATCCTGGAACCCATCGCCTCAGCAGAGGCAGTGCTCGACGAGGAAGAGAAAGAAGCCGGCGTCGCACTCGTCGATATCGGTGGCGGAACCACTGACATCGCCATCTTCCACGAAAACAAAATCTACCACTCCGCCGTCATCCCCTTCGGTGGCAACTGCATCACCGACGACATCTGCAAGGGATGCGCCATCATCAAACGCTACGCCGAAGACGTAAAAGTCAAGTTTGGATCGGCCGTGGCCAGCGAAAACAGCAACGACGAACTGGTAAGCATCCCTGGAATCCGTAACCGGCCACCCAAAGAGATCTCATTCAAAAACCTGGCTAAAATCATTCAAGCCCGTATGGAAGAGATCTTCGACCTCACCAACTACGAAATCCAAAAAGTCAACTCGCAACATCAACTGATCGCTGGCATCGTGCTTACCGGCGGCGGCGCCATGATGCGACATATCCAACAACTGGCCTCGTTCAAAACAGGACTCGACGTCAGAATCGGCTATCCTAACGAACACCTCTCTGACGACACCGCGAAAGAACTGGCAAGCCCCATGTATGCCACCGGTATCGGACTGGTCATCGAAGGCATCGCCCGCGCCGAACACCAAGAACGACTTGAAAAACTCAAGAAAACACAACCAGTGACCATCATCCCGAAAGAAACACAACCTATCGAGACAGAAGAGCCTATAGAAGAGGAAGAAGAAACCAGCCGCATCCGTAGAAAACGCTCCAAAAACGGGAGGACCAAGAAAGGATTGGACCTCACCCAAATCATCACCAAGTTCTTCTCAGCAGACGAAATAAACGAATAAAAAAATAATAACAATATTTATATGGAAAACTATACAAATAACGATATGTTTAAGCCGCTCTGTGAGAAGCCGTCCAACTACATCAAAGTGATCGGCGTCGGCGGCGGTGGCGGCAATGCTGTCAACCACATGCTTGAAGAAGGCATCCAAGGGGTGGACTTCGTGCTCTGCAACACTGACTACCAAGCCCTGACACGTAGCGTGGTCCCCACCAAGATACACCTTGGGAAACGCGAACTGGGAGCAGGAAACGACCCCGCAGTGGGACGTGAAGCCGCACTCAGCAGCGAAGACGAAATCAACAAAGTGCTCGACGAACACACCAAGATGTTGTTCGTGACCGCAGGAATGGGCGGCGGCACCGGAACAGGAGCCGCACCAGTAGTGGCACGTATCGCCAAAGAGAAAGGCATCCTCACCGTTGGCATCGTGACCATCCCCTTTGAATGCGAAGGCCGTCGCAGAAAACAACAAGCCCAAGCCGGCATCGAGGAACTGAAGAAAAACGTCGATACCCTGATCATCATCAGCAGTGACAAACTCCGTGACTCCTACGGCAACATGAAAATCACCGAGGCATTCAAAAAAGCCGACGATGTACTCACCACCGCAGCCAAAGGCATCGCCGAAATCATCACCGTCACCGGCTATGTCAACGTTGACTTCGAGGATGTCAAGACCGTCATGAAAGAAAGCGGCAAAGCCATCATGGGCACCGGACGCGCCAACGGAGAAAACAGAGCCGAAGAAGCCATCAAGATGGCCATCAACTCACCACTGCTCAACGACTCGAACATCGAAGGCGCCAAGAACGTGCTGCTCTACATTACTTCTGGCACCGACGAGGTCTCTCTTGACGAAGTGGTGGAAATCACCGAATACGTACAGAACATCTGTGGTAACTGCTCCGACGTAATCTGGGGTAACGGCGTGGATGAGTCACTGGGCGAAGACATCAGCGTCACCCTCATCGCCACAGGATTCGAGAGCGGAAGAAAGACAGAAGAAAGAAAACTGGAGACGGAAGAAAGAAGACCCAAAACAGAAGACAGAAAACCAGAGAACGATGAAAAGCCGAAGGTAGTGGTCCATTCTCTGAACGAGACGGAAAACAAGGAGCCTGTTACAGAAGACACCGCCCCAAGCAAACCCACTCCAGAAGTGAATCCGCAACCCGAAGTGAATCCGCAACCCGAAGTGAAAGTGGAAACCACAGAAAACGGCAAACACAACAAAGTGGTTCATAAACTGGATGAAAGCGATGATACCCCATCTTTCAACATCCCAGTGTACAACCACGAAAAACCCACGGTTCACCAAGTCACAAGCAATGCCCCAGCCCAAGAGCCAAGACCCACTGTGAAGGTTTTCGAGAACCCATTCGCCAATAGAAACGATGATGATGACAGCTTCGAAATATCCAACCATGGCAAGACAGCAGCGACACTCCAACAAGAAAACGCTGAGGTAGAAACCATGGTGATGGAAGAACCCAAAGTGAAAACATACGACCCAAAAGAAGAACTGAAACGCAACCGTCTCAGAGCCCTGAGCCTGAACTTCAAGACACAAAAAGGCCTCGAGGAACTGGAACGCCAACCCGCCTATATGCGCAGGGATATGAACTACGAGGAGATGGAGCCGGAGGACGAAGTCTCTCGTTACACCACAACGTCGAAGGGAATCAGTTCAGAGAACTCATTCCTGCACGATAACGTTGATTAAATCTAAAACAATTCCTCTCCAAGGTCGTCGACGAAACATCAGCCCTGACAAGTAATCGACGACCTTTTTCAATTATGGAAAAAAAACTATCTTTGCAGTCTAAAGTCACGCAAAGCATGTCACAGTTTTCCAAAGCAAAAACAATCAGTTTAGCATTCTTTCTGTTTACAGTCCTCACCCTCCATGCTCAAACCTACCACAATGACTTTGAGAATGGTTACACTTGGTACCCGCCCTGGCAAAACATCGTCATACAAGCAGACAGCCTCACACTCGACAGCACAGCCAGCGTGATACAACACTATTGCTTATGCGACTCCACCATGGAGTTCGGCTTGGGATTCAACTTACCTCTTCACGACAGCCTGACACACCAAAACCTGCATTTGCATTATCAGACAGACTACCGATACGCTGGAACCACAGGACATGGAGAGATAGTTTTTGCTGTCATCAGAGAGGGGAAAACCATCGTCTGGCAAAGCCACCCCTTCCCCGAACAAAGCCATGACAGCACACAATGGCACCAATTCTCAATGAATATCGACCTTCCCGCCGACTATCTGCCAGGCAGCACGCTCAACGCTTACCTATGGAACCCGAAAAAAGAAAGAATTCTCATCGACAACAGCACCCTCACCCTCACCTCTTGGCAACTGCCCACTTTCTTACCCAACATCCCCCTCTCAACGCTCAATTCTCAACTCTCCATTTCCCAAGACACAATTCCCCTCACCTACGCCATCGGCATGATGACCGAATACATCCTCGACGATGACACCTTGACGGATTACCATCCTTTTCAAAAAGACAAAAACAACAACTGGAAAGCAGAAAACGAGCTCCTCACCACCCTATTGGAAGTCGATACCACTCAGCTTTCACCACTCACCTTACAACTCACCACATCGTTCCACAAAGAAGCCAAGTTGTTGCGGCAGGCTATTGTCATCCCTTTCATTGACAGCACTTTAACTCTCTATCGAAGAAACATGACTGAAGAAGTCATTATCCATTCACCTTCTATCCCCCAACGTTTCCTGTCAGCGTATTACTTAGACCGTGAAGGATTCAAAATAGGCGAGGGAGAACGAAGCATCATCTCCTATCACCAGCTGGGGCTCTCTTCCACCCAATTCGATGCAGAACATCAAACCGCATATTTTAACCTTGACTATTGGCGCGACCATCCCATGATACATTATCCTTTGTCAGACAGCTTAACGGACTATTTCGAGGATCACTCCTATCAGCCCATTCACGAAGGCATGCAATGGACTCACAGTCTCAAGCTCTACATCGGCCACGACATTCAACATCTACCCCGCATCATGCCCATCCCTTCCGGTTACGAAGCAGGCATCGTCTTCACCGAACATGCCGACTGGACGGACATCCGCACCCATCGCGCCGTTCTCTTTGGCAACGAGCATATCACCAAAGCAAAAAAAGCAACGGGAGGCTTTGTCTATTATGGCATCCCTGTGACCAAAAGCGTCTTTTACAATAACCCCGATCAGATTACTAATTACGAAGTCAGTCAAGGCAGCTTCCCCGGACTGCAAGCCACCCTCAAAAGCGATCAGGAGTTTGAGAAGTTAATAAAACAACTTCATAAAATTGGATTCGACATCTGTCTGCACACCCCGGAACAATACACCACCACACCGAGCAATCTCAAGGAAGCCTTGGACTACATGCAGCGGAATTTCAAATCGACCACCTGGATTGACCACGGCTACAACAACGGTCCTGAGAAGAACCGCGAGGACATGGTCTGCGACGGTCTTGACCCAAATGCGAATGCCTATGCCGCTGATCAATGGGAAACACACGGCATCAAATACCTGTGGAACGCTTATTATGAAGAGAACCGACTTGAGCAATGGTATTTCGACAACAACCTCATGCAACCCTATCCAGGTTTCGGCGACGCTTTGCCCAACCGCCAGATCACCCTTTTAACCCCTCCCACCTCTCACCTCATCACTTGGTGTACTCCTTCCACGCTGGACGCACACACCGACCTTGACTGGGATTACTATTTCAGCGAGGAACGATTACAAAGGCTTGTGGATCATCACAGCGTGTATATCAACCATACCTATCCCGCCTGGGTCAAGCCAGGAAGAACCTTCTGGGTTTACGACGAAGACAGCACCATCGTCGCACTGCCAGGCATGAACCGAGCACTCGCCCGAGTCGCCGACTTCAGAGACAGGCACCTGATTCTCCCTATGACTGTGAAAAGCTACCTTGACTATTATTGCAGCCTGTTACAGGTTCACTATGAAATCATTGACTCAGAGCACATCCTTCTCACCAACCGAAGCGGCAAAGACATCAAAGGATTCACCCTGCTTTGCACATCCCCGATTCAATTTGAGGACAACAGGTACTATGAGTTCAAGAAGACGGGCGAAGGATACCTAGTATGGTTCGACTTAAAAGCCAATGACAAAATAGTTATCATAACCCAATAGCATAAAAATCTCGAAATTCTTAATTCAAAAATCTAGACTAATGAAAAGGCTCTCCGTTTTTGTTTCCGGTAATGGAACCAATCTTCAAAGAATCGCTGAATACTTTAAAGACAGCGAAGAAGTTCAAATTGTGAACGTGGTATGC
Source organism: Bacteroidales bacterium (assembly GCA_016281295.1). The sequence goes on along the minus strand of JAEEII010000207.1, from coordinate 12,037 downwards.
AACAACCCCAAGGCCTATTCCATCGAGCGAGCCAAAAAGTTAGGCATCCCAGTACGAATGGTCAACCGTGAGGTATTCAACAGCCCGGAGTTCATACAAGAGATGGCGGATTTGAAACTGGATCTCATCGTCCTGGCTGGTTTCCTCTGGAAAATCCCAGAAGGCCTCATCCAAATGTACCCCAAAAAGATCATTAACATACACCCTGCCCTGCTCCCCAAATACGGCGGCAAGGGTTTCTACGGTGAGCACGTCCATGAGGCTGTAGTTGCCGCAAAAGAGGCCTTTTCAGGAATCACCATCCATTATGTAAATGAAATATATGACAGTGGAGAAATCATCCTTCAGGCCTACACCAAATTAGACCCGAACGAGACCCCCGACAGTCTCGCAGCAAAAATCCACAAGCTAGAACAAACCTATTTTCCTGTGGCGATAGACTACTTGATTAAGAATTAAGAATTAAGAATTTGGAATTTAGAGGGAGACAGGTCAACTCTCAACTCTCAACTCTCAACTCACTCCGTCGGTAGTGCCTTGAAGCCATTGCCCATGATTTCGGAGCTTTCAATCACATTGACGAAAGCATTCGGGTCAAGAAAACGGAGGTTAGCCTTTAGTTTTACGAGGTCGGAACGGTTCAGTGTGACATAAATCATCTTGCGTTCGGCACCTTGATAGAGGCCGCTGCCGGCAAACACGGTGCCGCTGCGGTCGAGGTCCTTGATGATAAAGTCGCGCACCTCATCAATCTTGTCTGTGACGATGAATGCCGTCTTATAACTCTTCACGCCTTCCACCACCAAGTCGATGATCTTGCTCTCGATGAAGATCAAAATGATGGAATAGATTGGGAGACGGATATCCTCGAAGGCAATCAGCGTGGTTAGTGAGATGATGCTATCGACAATCAGCACAAGCGTGCCTAAGCTAATCTTGGTATATTTATGGATAATCATGGAGATGATGTCGGAACCTCCGGAGGTAGCACCCGAACGGAAGATCACACCGATGGCCAAACCATAAATCAAGCCAGAAACCACGGTATTCAGGAAGAAGTCAGGCATGAAATAACGCTGGACTTCACCGTCCATGAAGAATAAAGATGACTGTGTCTCAGCATCAAAGAAAGCCCCGTCATGAATCAGAGGTGCATAACCCCACCATGTCTCCAAGATATAGGTAAATACCGGTATCAAGATGACTGAGATGATGGTCTTAATGCCAAACCGAGGACCCAGAATGATGGTTCCAACAATCAACAGAGGAATATCCATGCAGATGCCCGACAGGGAGATTTTCCATCCCCACAGGGCGTTGAACACGTTGGCGAGACCATACACACCGCCAGGTGCCAAGTGATAAGGGTTCACAAACATCACGTCGCCAATGGCGAACAAGGCCGAGCCAAGTACCAAGTAAAGGTACGCCACAATTTGCTGTTTCAGTTTTTCGTTTTTCATGGCATGAAAGGTTTTGAAACCGCAAAAGTACAAATTTTTCGACTATAAAATCAAATCACCTCCTGAACTTTAAATACAGGGCAAAATGTTCGTCTCGGAACTCCTTGGTCAGCATATTGGCCGCCTCGCCAATAATCACAAAACGGGTTGTGTTTTAAAGTACTCAGCGATACAATAAAACCATTTTTTAGCAAAAACATTATCAAGGAATCTCCATAACAAAGAATGGCGAGGAATAGTTTCCCCGCCATTCTTTGTTTCAGAAGTCTTCCTGCAATTACAGCAGCTTCTTCTTCAGTGTCTCAATCATATCGACCGTCATCTTATCGAGGTCGTATTTTGGATTCCATCCCCACTCCTTACGGGCGCAGCTGTCATCCATCTTGTTCGGCCAGCTGTCGGCGATAGCCTGACGGATAGGATCGAACTTGTATTCCATCTCGAAGTTCGGATAGTATTTCTTGATGGCGTTGTAGATGATTTCCGGGTCGAAGCTCATAGCGGTGACATTGAACGAGTTACGATGCACTAACTTGCTTGGGTCGGCTTCCATGATATCCACCATGGCATCCAAAGCGTCAGGCATGTACATCATGTCCATATAAGTGCCTTTGCTGATGGGGCAATAGAACTTCTCGCCCTTCACGGCAGCATAATAAATCTCCACGGCGTAGTCGGTGGTGCCACCGCCAGGCAACGTCAAATTGCTGATGAGGCCAGGGAAGCGGACGCTACGGGTATCCACACCGAAACGGGTGAAGTAATAGTCGCTCAGCAACTCACCTGTGACCTTGGTCACCCCATAAATCGTGTTCGGACGCTGGATGGTATCCTGAGGCGTGTTGTCGTGAGGTGTACTGGCACCAAATGCACCGATGGATGAAGGCGTGAAGACAGCGCAGTTGAAGATTCGAGCCGTCTCAAGGCAGTTCACTAACGAGCCAATGCCGACATTCCAACCCAGCATGGGATTCTTCTCAGCCGTGGCTGAAAGGATGGCAGCAAGGTTATAAATGGTGTCGATGTTGTAACGTTTCACCACATCAACAATTTGCATAATCTGTGTAGAATCAATCCTTTCAAAAGGACCGTTTTCTGCGATTTCACCAGTCAAAGGGCGAAGATCCGAAGCCACCACATTCTCGTTTCCATAGGTAGCACGGAGCTTCTTCACCAATTCTGTTCCGATTTGTCCACCGGAACCGATGATCAATATCTTTTTCATTTTATGATACTATTACGTATTGTTTTCCGATTTTAAGTTTGCAAAATTAAAGAATTTTCGTATTATTGCACTCAGTTTTATCAATTATTCACTTAAAAACTACGAAAATGAAAACAAAACTTTTAATCGTATTAGCAGCAGTTGCCATGCTTTTCACTGCTTGCAAAAAAGACCCAGAACCTGAACTAGGCAACAACCAACTGATTTATAATGGCGTCGTATATGACTTAACCAGCTTTTATGAACCCGATACTTACATGTTTTACTATGGTGCCGAGGCGGTGACGAAAAACGAAACGGATATTCCTAAGTTTACTTTTAATGCAGACGGATATTATGAAACGCTGAACACCTCCTTTGATTTGACCCAAGGTCCCATTGAGGTGATGACTTCTGGTTATTGGATAACGTTGACATGGAACGACCAAAGTCACCCTGATTTTTCCGCCGGAAACGGGAACGGATACATGAATGGCAGCTTTGGCGATGAATATGATATTGCCACTCCCTTTAAGAGCGGCACCATCACCTTCACCAAAGATGACACTGCTTTTACCGTCCTCATTGAAGGTGTCTTGAAGAATGGCGACACCATAGCTATGAAGCTTTATGTCCCACTTAACTAAAACATTAAGTAGGAAATCTTATCATCTCAAACAATGCTGATTAACAAATATTATGAGAACAAAACTTATCATCGTATTGGCAGCGGTAGCCATGTTGTTCACCGCTTGTGGCAAAGATAAAACCTATAAGAACGAACTGACTTGGAATGGGGAAACCCGACAACTAACCAGCAGTGTTCAAGTCTATCATGATGGCACAGCCTATTATATTAGTGGTTGGACCGAGTTGGAAGAAGAACAGGATCACCCAGAGTACTCCTTCGACTGTGAAATTAACAAAGACAATCTCAATAAGACTTTTGACTTAGCGGCAGGTAACATCGCTGAACAAAACGGCTACTGCATTTGGGCCAACAAGTTTTATAGCCCTGAAAATCATTGGTTTTACAACAAATTCCACCACAGTGTCCATGGAAACACATGGAGTGGTCACATCAATGGAACCAACTTTGAGAACACTTCCATCTTCAAGAGTGGCGAGATGACCATCACCCTTGAGAATGATGCCTTCGTTCTGTCGCTTGACGGTGTCTTAAAGAGCGACGACACCTTCACCGTTGACCTCTACATTCCGAGAGAAAAATTCATTAACAGATAAACATTACACTAATGAAAACAAAGCTTTTAATCGTACTGGCAGCGGTAACCTTGTTATTCACCGCTTGCAAAAAAGATGAACAAACCATCGCCGACAACACATTCATTTACAACGATGTCACCTATCACATGACAAACCTAGAGCTTTACGGAGGCATTAGTGGAGAACTGGTAGGAGAATCCACTGAATTAGGCCCACAAGGGTACCCCGCAGTTAGTTTCTGTGGTCATCACATCTTTCAATCACAGCTGAACAAAACCTTTGATCTCACAAAGTATTACACCAGCAGTAACAATGAAGAGCTGCAATTGTTTGTCTGTGGCGAGATCGTCGATTTTGGTTTCCGTATCGACAATGAATGGTGGGATGGTCATATTGGAGAAACCAATTTCGATCGTACCATTTTCACCGAAGGCACCATGACCATCACAGGTGATGAAAACAGCGATTTCGTTTACACTGCCAGTGGCAAGTTGATAAACGGCGACACATTCGAGTTCAGGATTGTGCTTCCCAAAGGCTGGTACAATTGGCAATATGAATAGAATTAAAAATTTAGAATTTAGAGGGATTTGTCGCTCTCTCCCTCTAAATTCTAAATTCTAAATTCCAAATTACTTCAAAACACCGAGTTCCTTGCCAATCTTCACGAAGGCGGCGATGCACTTGTCGAGGTGCTCACGCTCGTGGGCGGCGCTCACCTGAACGCGGATACGGGCTTGTCCCTTCGGCACCACAGGATAGTAGAAACCAGTGACGAAGATGCCTTCTTCCTGTAACTTGGCGGCGAACTTCTGCGACAGCGGGGCGTCGTAGAGCATCACGGCGCAGATGGCGGATTGCGAAGGCTTGCAGTCGAAGCCGGCCTCAGTCATCTTCTTGATGAAGTAGTCAGTGTTGGCGTGCAGCTTGTCTTGCAGCGTGTTGGTCTCGCTCATCATCTCGAACATGCGGATACCAGCGGCCACGAGGCCAGGAGCCATCGAGTTGGAGAAGAGGTACGGACGGGAACGCTGACGCAGCATGTCGATGATTTCCTTGCGACCGGTGGTGAAGCCACCCATGGCGCCACCGAAGGCCTTGCCGAGGGTACCAGTGAGGATCTCAATCTTACCACGGAGGTTGTAGTGCTCGGTGACACCACGACCCGTGCGGCCGACCACACCAGCGGAGTGGCTCTCATCGACCATCACCATGGCGTTGTACTTCTGGGCCAATTCATAGATCTTATCGAGCGGGCATACGTTGCCGTCCATGGAGAACACACCGTCAGTGACGATGAGGCGGAAACGGCATTTCTGCGCATCCTGAAGTTGCTTCTCGAGGTCAGCCATGTCGGCGTTGGCATAACGGAAGCGCTGGGCTTTGCAGAGGCGAACACCGTCGATGATGGAGGCGTGGTTCAGCGCGTCGGAGATGATGGCGTCATCAGGTCCAAGCAACGGCTCGAACACACCACCGTTGGCATCGAAGCAAGCGGCGTAGAGGATGGTGTCCTCAGTGCCGAAGAACTCAGCAATCTTAGCTTCCAGCTTCTTATGAAGGTCTTGGCAACCACAGATGAAACGCACGGAGGCCATGCCATAGCCACGGGCATCCATGCCGTCTTTGGCGGCTTGAATCAGCTCCGGATTGTCAGCGAGGCCGAGGTAGTTGTTTGCGCAGAAGTTGAGGCAAACCTTACCACCAACCATGATTTCAGCACCTTGTGCACTCTCGATGATACGTTCACGTTTGTAGAGGCCATCGGCTTCAATCTGAGCCAATTCCTTCTTCAGATATTCTTGAAAATTTGCGTACATTTTGTATAGTTTTAAGTTGTTCTGTTGTTCAGTGAGTCATTTGACTGGCTGCAAAGTTACAAAATGCTTCGATAGATTGCGTTCTTTTTTTGTTTTTTTGAACACACCGACGACTATTTCTTCTTCCGCTTGCGCAGCAGATAGGCACCGCCGAGGCAACTCAGCAGCAGTATGCCACCATCGAGAGGGGCGTACTGGTCCGTCGTCAAGCCCAGCAGAGGAAGTGTCGGGAGTTCATCCCCCGTCATCCCACGCCGTCCGTTGATGTCGAACTCCTCATCCTGAAGGATGATCTGGGCTTCCGCCTTTGGCGACACCGCTGGACCCAGCAGCGCGACCGTCATGACCATCGCCATGAGGATGGTTCTCACACTCATTCTGACTTCTCTCTTCTGTCTTCTTTCTTCTCTTTTCATGACTTTACCCTCCCTTATCTCTTGTTGATGACTATTTTCTGAACTCTCACATTTCCTTGGCTGGTCAGACGCAGCAGGTACACGCCCGAGGCGAGGCTCCGCTGTCGTATTCCTCGACCGCGAGACCCTCATCCGAGCCCGATGTCTTCCAGTTGCCCGCCACACGCATCCCGTTCGTGAAACGCAGCGTCTGGGAAATCAAAAAAAATTAATTTTTTTAAAAATTTTTAAAAAACAAAAAAATTAGTATAAAGAACGGAATAAAGCAATTTCTAACATCATCCATGTTATTTCGTTTATATTTTGTATTTTTGCAGCGTTTTTATTCACTCCATCATGGAAAACGCCTTATACATCTATAACAGCCTCTCACGCTGCAAACAACCTTTCAAGCCACTCAACGCCCCGCATGTGGGCATGTACGTCTGCGGTCCTACCGTCTATGGCGACGCCCACCTGGGTCACGCCCGTCCTGCCATCACCTTCGACCTGGTGTTCCGCTATTTGAAACACCTCGGCTACAAAGTGCGTTATGTACGTAACATCACCGATGTGGGTCACCTGGAACACGACGCCGATGAAGGCGAGGACAAAATCGCCAAGAAAGCACGACTCGAGAATCTTGAACCCATGGAGGTGGCACAGTACTACACCAATCGCTACCATGCCGCCATGGACAAGCTGAATGTGCTACGCCCGTCCATCGAGCCACATGCCTCAGGCCATATCATCGAACAGATCGCCATGGTGCAGAAGATCCTCGACAACGGCTTCGCCTACGTGGAGAACGGCTCCGTGTATTTCGACATCGAGAAATATAATAAGGTGCATCCTTACGGTATCCTCTCGGGACGCAACTTCGAGGAGATGCTCAACACCACGCGCGAGCTGAGCGGCCAGGAAGAGAAACACAACCCCGTTGACTTCGCCCTATGGAAGAAGGCCGAGCCGAAACACATCATGCGCTGGCCCTCACCTTGGAGCGACGGCTTCCCGGGATGGCATGCGGAATGCTCCGCGATGGGGTGCAAATACCTCGGCGAGACCTTCGACATCCACGGCGGTGGCATGGACCTCATGTTCCCCCACCATGAGTCGGAAATCGCCCAGAGCATGGCTGCCAACGGCAAACAACCCGTGGTCTATTGGATGCATAACAACATGATCACCATCGGCGGACAGAAGATGGGCAAGTCATTAGGCAACTTCATCACCCTCGATGAGTTCTTCAATGGCAGCCACATCAACGCCAAGGGCGAGGAGATGCTTGCGCAGCCCTACAGCCCCATGACCATCCGTTTCTTCATCCTGCAAGCCCACTACCGCAGCACCCTCGACTTCAGCAACGAAGCCTTACAAGCTGCTGAAAAAGGCTACAACCGCCTCATGGAAGGTGTCAAAACCGCCAATGGGTTGAAAGCCACCGATAGCGCTGCCGACCTCGACATCCAAAAGATCGCTGATGCCTGCTATGACGCCATGAACGATGACTTCAACAGCCCTATCGTCATCGCTAACTTATTTGAATTGGTGCGCATCATCAACACCATCAAAGATGGCAAAGCACAGATCAACGCCAAAGAGCTGGAACTGCTTAACAAGACCCTCAACGGCTTTGTGTTCGACATCCTGGGTCTCGTTGACAGCAATGCCTCCGAAGGCAATGGCGACCTGGTGAAAGGCCTCATGCAGACCATCATCGACATCCGCAAGGAAGCACGCGCCAAGAAAGACTGGGCCACCTCGGACCTCATCCGCGATGAGCTTGCCAAATATGATATCGTTTTAAAAGACGGCAAAGAGGGGACTAGTTGGAGCAAGAAATAATTTAGAATTTATAATTTATAATTTAGAGATTTTTTGCCTTTGGGGGCAACCTGATCATGAAGAAAGCATTTTTGTTTTTAGCGTTTTTTTTCGCACCTTTTTTTGTTTTTTCACAAACCACCAACCCTCTCTGGAACGACAGCCGTAACATCTGGGAAATCGACACCCGGCTCGGGAGATATTTCCCTTTTGAGGAACGTCATGCCTATATGAAGGTGTTACCTCAATACGGTCTCGACTTACGTGTCTCCCGACAGACCGACGGACGGGCGCAGTGGGAAAAAGACTTCAACTACCTCTCTTACGGGGCGTTTCTCCGTTTCGAGAAAAACAACGTGGACAGCATCCAATACAAATACCGTGATGAGAGCGGCAACGAGATAGAGAGCTGGAGGCCTCTTGGCGACTGTATCTCCACGGGAGGCTTCATCAACGGGCACCTGTATCGTGGCAAATACTGGTCGTTCGACTATGACCTCATGGGTGGTCTCTCGTTTTGGACCAAACACGGTGACGAGTTCATCGGCTCTGTTGTCAACGTGCATTTGGCCATTGACGCAGGTCCCACTTTTATGATCGAGGACAACCTTGACTTCCTCATCCGTTACCAGTTCTCCCACTCGTCCAACGCTGCCTTTCGTCTGCCCAACTGCGGCATCAACGTGTTCAGCTGGCTTGCGGGAGTGAGGTATCACCCCAACGGAAGGCCGGTACTCATTCCCAAAGAGTCGCCACGTCCCGAGTTCAAGAAGACCACCGCAGTCTTTGCCAGCAACTCGGTCGGACTGTTGCAGACCAACGAATGGATGCGCAGCTATCAAGCTCCCGACGGGTCAATGCTTCCCGACATGCCTTCAGAACGTCCTTATTATTTCGCCGATGTGATACAAGTGGGCATCCACCGGCAGTTCCATCCCAAGTTCAGCTATGATGTGGCTTTGGATTTCGGCTGGACCGGCGAGTCCAAACGCATGTACCAAAAAGCCCATCAGATGTATGATGAAGGCCATGAATATTTCACGGGTGACGATGCCATCCCCTTGATGGAATACCGCTTTGCCCGCGGGCTCCATCTGGCACCCTCTGCCATGTTCGAAATCAACTACAACCGCTTTGCCTTCTGCCTCGGCGGTGCCTATTACCTCTGGCACGGCATCTATTACGGCACCGACCAGAAAAAGACCTGGGGTCTGCCCGAGTCGTCGGAGAGCAACTTCGAGGACGCCTATCTCCCACCCTGCTACCGCACTTTCTACGGTCGCTTAGGCTTCAAATATTACCTCGGTGAGAAACGCAACATGTTCGTCGGCTCCTTCATGAAGGTTCACGAGGTGGTAATCGACTATGCTGAATTCACCTTCGGGATCAATTTGTTCCAATGGGAATAAAAACGTAGAGACGCCATAATATGACGTCTCTACAGAATTCGATAATCAATCTGGTTTTACACCATCAGTGCGCCGACCAATCCCAAGATTGCGTAGAACTCAGGAAGAGCAGCGTAGATCAGCGTGTTCGTGAACACGTTGTGACCCTGGCTCACGCCGACGATACCGTTGGCACAAACCTGACCCTGACGGATGGCGGAGATCATGCAGACCAAACCCACACAGAGACCCACACCAAAGATGATGAGACCCTGTGACGGATCAGCCTTCAGCTTGCTCAACAGCATGAAGAATGCCACGAAACCATAGATACCCTGGGTGGCCGGCAATGCCGACAACACCATGAAATTACCCGATGCCTCAGGGCGTTTCTTGAGACCACCTTCAGCAGCGTTACCCGCCGTAGAAGTGCCAATTGAACTTCCGATACCTGCCAAGGCCAACACAAGGCCTAAACCAAGATAACCTAAAATTGTTGCTAACATAATGTTGATTATTTATTGTTTAATTGTTAATTGTTGTATCTCTCTCTAAATTATAAATTATAAATTATAAATTCTCACCTCCCCAAAGGGTGATAACTCCGCCCCGAGCCTTCGTAACCAGAGTTTTTGAAGAACTCGAGGAAGTTGAGACGCAACGGATGCACAAAGGCACCCAGCACACACATAGCCACATTCAGCGTATGGCCAATCACCACGATGAGGATGAACCACACCCAGCCAACACCACCATCGCCCAAAGCCTGCAAGCCAATGGCGTTGAAGGCCTCGCCGAGCTTGGCGCCCGCCAAACCCAAAGCATACAAACGAAGGTAACTCAGCACATCACCAAGCAAACCCGTGGCCGTGTTATAGGTCTCCCATAAGCCCGAACCCACATTGAGCAAAGGATTACGATGCAAGTCGTTGAGGAAGAAGATGCCCAAAGCCGACAGAATGCCGAGGCCGATGATGACCCACTTGGTCACCGCCTTGTCCATAACACCCATTAGGGCCAAACCACCCACGATGACTCCACCCACGATGAGCAATGTCCAACCCCAAGTGCCCAAGGAGTTGGCGAAGCCCTTCACCTTGGTGCTTTGGTAAGTCTTCACAATCATGGCAAGACAGATATGCACAATACCGACAAGCAACGCCAGCACCATCGTGCCGTCAAAGCCAGCAATCGTTGAAGGCAACATGAAACGCTTCACGCTGTCAGGGATGCAACTCCAGGTAAGCATGTCGGTAGAGAAAAACGTATGGAACAAAAGTCCTATCACGGTGGTAGCAATACCCAAGGTAATGCCTAATGGAGCAATCTTACCCAACACCTTCTTCAAGCCAAGGCTTGCGATGATAAGCACCAAGCCATAGCCCGCATCGCCCATACAGAAGGCAAAGAAGAGCATGAAGAAGATGGAGATGAAGACCGTCGGGTCGAACTCGTCGTATTTAGGCCGTCCGTACATGTCGGTCAACAACTCAAACATCGATACGAACTTATTGTTTTTCAGCTTAATAGGAGGATTATCATCCACTTTGGCTTGATCTTCCAAGTAAAGGATACCCTCTTTGTCAAGCATCTCTCTCATGGCAGGCTCATGCTCGACAGGAGCAAAGCCCTCGAAGACTGTGATATAATCCTCAGCGGCTTTCTCGCCAGAGACATGTGCCAGATGCAGGTCGAGTTTCGAGAGGGCTTTATCCAATTCCTTCTGAATATCACCCTCGTAACATTTCAGTTGGGCAAGACGCTGGTCCTTTTCTTTGACTTGCGCTTCCAAGTCGGCGATCTCCTTCTCCAACGCCGCGTAGTCGCGGTCGGGAGCGGGCAATTCCTTCAAGGGGAAGGCATAGTCATCAGAGTCAGCGACAACCACGAAATAGCTGTAGCCGCCGATGTTCGAAATCTCGCTCAGCGCATATTGTTCTTTCCAGGCGGGGTCGATGGCCTTCGCCTTGTAGAAGTGTAGTTTCAGACCCGTATCCTTGAGACGTTCGAGGCTCTTGGCATCGAACTGTCCCCACGGAAACAGTTCATCGGCATCCTTGCGCAGTTGAGGCAACTGAGCCTCGATGGCTTCTTTGTCGCGCACTGTCTCCATCACCTCCACGGCTAAGTCAGTGGGTTTCTGACCTGGATTGTCGGCTTTTTCAACCGCTTTCAAGGCAGAGAGAGCCTTGCGGTAGATCTCGGCACGGGCGGACAGTTTCTCCGATTTCTCATCGACAGGCTTCATCGAGCGGGTGATGTCAACCACACCCACCGATTGCAGCTTCTCCAAGAAGGCATCAGCGTCGCCACTGAGCAGGATGAAATCATATTTCGTCATTTCAGTTACCATGGTTAGCCTCCTCCTCTTCAAGTATGTGTTTGTTTTTCACGATCTTTTGCGAAGCTTTGGAGAGGTTCTCCTCGTCTTCCATGTATCGTTTGATCTTACGTATGGCTTCGTTATAGCCAGGAATCTGTACCTTCTCGTAAAGGTTGACTTTCTGTGTGGTCTTCTTCCGTTGGTAATCCAAGATGCGGCTCACCTCGGTATAGACCTCCGACTCGATACCCAGTTGTGCAAGGTTTTTCAGAATCTGCACCCCGTCGGCATACCACATCGGCTTGGTGAAGAGGTTGATGTCCTTCACGTCGAACAGCACCTCCTCCAAGGCCGGCACGGGCACGCCTGCAATCTTAACGGTCTTCAGCT
>JAEEII010000206.1 GCA_016281295.1 Bacteroidales bacterium | reverse complement strand
CGAAAAACGAGTGGATGGTTTGTCCCCCGACATTCATGGCGGCAATGCCAGTTGGAGCCAACACCAAAAAGCTCTTTTTGATTTGTTCCTGAATACCCTTAACGAAAGTGGTCTTGCCCGTACCGGCCTTACCTGTAATGAACAAACTGGTGTTGGTGTTTGCCACGAGGTCGAAAGCCTTTTGCTGCTCGATGTTGGTTTCGTCTAAAATTACTTCTGCAATCTTCATGTTGTTTTTTGTTTTCGATTGCAAAAGTATGCAGGTGCTGCGAAACCAATTTTCGCAGAGAAGGTCTATTAAGGCAGATTGAATGATAAGCAACCGTTCATTTGGCAATCTACTTTGTCTCCCAAAATAGGGATTGTCAATTGGACCATCCCCTTTGTGAAAAGCTTGCTTTTAGGGGTCATGCAATTCAATCTTTGTTATCTCTCATACCTGTTAACAGCCAATCACTATCTGGCCTTGTAATTAGTCTTGCATTAATATATGCCTGCTCAAGTGTAAGAATGGTTTTACCCACATAATTATTAATATTTTCTTCTGGTTTGAAATTGTGCTTACATACTAGAGCCACATTTATTTTCCCTTTATTCCCTAAAGCAAGGGGCAATAATATTGATATTTCTCGCTCTTCAATATAGTATGTTGGAATAGCTGTCTTATAGTTCCATTCGACACGTTTAAAAGCTCGTTCAATTGCTTGTTTAAAGCGGCTATCCATGGAATCAAACCAATCGATGTCTTGCTTTATTGCATTAACAAGTCTTTCTTTATATTCTTTATATTCACTTGGTTTTAATTTGTCATTAGGTTCGACGAATTGAAATCCATCTGTTGCATCTTTTTTTATAAATTCCAAGGGTAACCTTTCAATATTATCAAAAAAGATATGATCACGATTGTATGTAGGCACTCCAGCCTTTAAATCATAGAACAAATCTGATAAATCGGAATAATACTCTGCACGAGCTGGTTTATTTGGAAATTGAGCCAAAACGCCTTGTTGATAACTGTTTGCAGCAGCAAAATCTTTAAAAACCCATGGCTGATGAATCTGTGGATTTCTTCCGTCATTTCGAGAAAAGAATGCATAAATAGGTTCATATAGATAATTCACCAATCCTGTGTTCCATACAGAAAAGTTTTCGTTTTCTAGAATTTTTCTCCTTGGATTTCTACCGACCTTCTCTGCCTTCTTACATTCTTCTTCATCTTCATGACATAGTCTCTCAAACGTATAGGATATATAATTTTTCAAGATTGGTTTAGTGATGCTATCTTTCTCATGATAATACCATTGCTCCTCGAGAACATTCCTATTAGTTGCCAACATATTTATGGCATAATCCCACCCTCCTATTCCTTCTTTTTTTGGGAAATATGCATACTTGTCGATTGCATCCCCGATCCAAGATCCCTGTTTCGGATTTGTAACGCAGGCTTTAGGAATGATACCGGGTTTGTAATTATCATCATTATTTCTTTGTTCATCAACATTTTGTTCCTCTCCATATTCTTTTAGATCTCGGACCAAGACAGGAGCTTCGCGTTTGGAAGTGTCGCCTTGCCGAAACTCGTATCTTTTGCCGAAGATACACCGGACAGCTTGCCTTACCCCTACGAACCCCATCTCAAGGCAGTTTTCTTTTACTCCGCCTAATCCAAATATGGCAAAATTTGTCCAACCATCCTTATCCTTAGCTGCATTCTTATATTTTGATTCTATGATTTTACGGAGTTCTTTAATTTCAACAAGTTTATTAGGTGCTAATCTAATTGCTCGGAATACTTCTTCAGTTTCTTTGATTTGGTATTGTTCTTCAAAAGCGACATCAGGGTATAACCGAGGTAATTCTGTATCAATATCAACAATCTCTTCACCTTGGTTTTTAACTAATTCATTAAAGCAATCTCTGAAATCATCATACTTTAACCAAAAACCAGGTAATGTCGGAGTTTGTGCGTAAGCGCCTTCGATTAATAGTCTTATTTTTCTTTCGTCCATAATTATTATATTTTTAGCGGGTTTTCTGTTTTTTTTATTAGCAAAAGTACAATTGATTTCTATAATTCAATCTTACCTTGTACAAATTGTCAATGTATTATTCCTATATCAACATTCTATTCATCGAGTATTTCCTTCAAATTCATCAAGACAAAAGAATAGAACAAATCAAATCCCGAATATACCTCAGGTTCTTTGTAATTTCCCTTGTCATCAAGAAAATCACTATATTTGTAATCTGGATTAGCAGGTATTTCTACCATCAAAATCCAATTTCGACTTGCTTTTTTTGCAATTTCAATAAGCATTTTAAGCGATTGTTTTTCTTCTTTTGTGACATATCTCTCGATACAAGAGGCGATTTCATGACCATAAACATTCCGTAACCTATAACATTTCTCCAAAATTGAGTAATCTTCTTTTTCTATCAATCCAAAGCCAACCATCCAATGAAATAATGACAACTTGGGATTCCAATTTCCATTTTTTGATTTAATCGTTTGGAAGATTTTCTTTGTACATTTCTCTCGAGCCTTCTCATCTGGTACAAATATTGTTTTCCCATTTTTCATTTTCTTTTTCGAAAACTTACAGATAAGTTTTTTTCTTTCTTCATCCCAAGAAAAGTCATTTGCATAAAATGAAATAGATTGTTCCTTCCAGAAAGAAACAAAGTTCTCGAATACCATCAAGAATAAACTATAAAAAATCAGTTCTTTCTGTATTTTCTCTTTGTTCGTAACAATTTCCAAAAAATCCGAATCCATATTAATTGTAGCGTGTCTATTTGTTTCGTTTTCGTTTGCAAAAGTACAACCCCGCCGCGCAACCTATTTTCGCGAATTTTCTTTTTTCAGTTCCAACTCCCTCACCGTGCGCTCCACCACCTGTTCAAGCTGATATGTGGACACGCCCAGCGGCTTGTTGATGTCGCGCAACGACCATTCCACAACGGTCTTGTCGGTCGATTTGCAGATGATCAGTCCCACGGTGGGGTTGTCGCCCTCGCCACGCAGCAACTCGTCAACGGCGGTAACGTAGAAATTCAGCTTGCCGGCAAACTCGGGGATAAACTTTACTACCTTCAATTCGATGACAACATAGCGGTGCTGCGGCACGTGATAAAACAACAAATCGGGGAAAAAGATCTGTCCACCAGGCATCTGCAATTCCATTTGACGACCGACGTATGAAAAGCCTTTACCCAACTCTAATAAAAACTGAGTGACGTTGGATACAAGGGCATCTTCCAAATCGTGCTCATCATATCGCTCTTTCATCGAGAGGAATTCGAAATGATAGGGATCCTTCAGTATCTCTTTTGCCAATTGGCTCTGAGGAGACGGTAGCACATGGCTAAAGTTGGTTACGGCTGCACCTTGAGTGCCGAAGAGATCGGCGGCTATTTGATTCTCAAGTTGGCTGCGGCTCCAGCCTTCTTCAGTCACCTTATTGATATAGAAAATGGCCTCGTCGAGGGTTTGGCATTTGGAAATAATGAGGACATGATGAAACCAAGGTATTCTGCCAAAAATATCAGGCATTTCCAATTGGTCAACAGCTTGCTGACCTTTTTCGTCAGCAGGTTGCTGACGAATTGCAGCACTTAATTCGTCACCAGCTTGGTGACGAATTACAACATTTGGTTCATCACTTTGAACAGCACTAATTTCGTCAGCAGGTTGCTGACGAATTTCGTCAACGACTTGTTGACGATTTGCAACTCTCTCATTATAAAAGGCATACCAACGCTTCATATACTTGAGGTTGGTCACTGAAAAACCTGTTTCTTCGGGAAAAGCAGTCCTCAAATCAAGGCTCAACTGATCGAAGAAACCGCTGCCCCATTTGCTTTCTGCCCGCAGTTCCACCATGTCTCTTCCCAAGCTCCAATAAAACTCAAGCATGGCTGTGTTCACGCGAACCGCCGCCTTGACTTGGCTTTGGCGGAAACGCTGCTTGATGTCAGCCATCCATTGCACATAGCCTTCATCAGCGGTCATCATGTCACGGGATACGAATGTCGGTTTGTCGCTCATATTTCTATAAAGTTAGTGAAATGCAAATATACAAAAAATTCATTATAGAGATTGGTAGGCTTGAATTTGTTTTGTCATGCGGTCGCGCACCTTCTGCTGGATGTCGGCAGGCGAGAGAACCAACAGATCTTTGCCGAAAGAGGATAATTCGCGGATAAGCTCATAGTTCTCAATGCAGTCAATGGAGAAGAACGCGCCTCCTCCAAGCTTTGGGTATTGTTGACGCAATTCCTTTTCTCTTTCCCCTTTGTAATGCCGCTGAGATTCATGTAGGGGTTTTGTAGCCACATAATCCTTGGAATAATCACTCACCCAGAACATGATGGTCTGCAAAGGATTACCTTCGATGAGCGTCACTCCGATGATGTCCTCAAAGCGTTCGTTGAGGTCGCCGTCGTATTCCTTATAACTACGAGAAAGCAAAGGGACAAACTTATCAATACGGTCGAGTGCAAACGACAGTATTTTGCCATCATTGTCGGCGGCAACGATAAGATACCAACGGCGATTGTACTCTTTAAGCAGGTAAGGATGCACAACGGTTTTGCGGTCTTCATCAGGCGTGTCAAATCGATGGTAATGCAATTCCACCACCTGTTTTTGCGCGATACAAGTGAAAAGTTCGCCAAGCAAGTTGGAGTTCTCTAATGGATTCTTTGCGAATGACACTATCTGGCGGTCGGTTTTTACTTTGAGACTTTCCCTCAGCCTTTCCAAGCCCTCAAGATAGTTCAACCCCTCAAATTGCCCGAGAAGCCTGAAAGCCTCTCCAAGCAGGTGTTTCTCGTCATCGGTAAGTTTCTGCGTAAATATGGAAAAAGACGGGTCGGCATAGCGGTGGCAGCTTTTCTTGATGGTTTTGAGGGTCCGTTGGCTGACGTCGTCAACCTGGTAATGATCTATTTCAGCCGCGAAGGGGCTTTCCCATTCCAAATAATGAAGGTCAAGCTCGATGGTACGACGACTGACTGGCTCCTGATTCATTTCGGCCAATTCCTCGTTGACGAGTCTTACCAAATCCTCAGTAGAATAATGGTGATAGCGGTTGGCTAACAACTTGTCGAGGATGTAGTAGCGTGTTACGGCGTTTTTGTTTGCAGGCATAAGACTGTTTTTATTATGCCGCAAAGTTACAAATAAACTGCGAAATCTTTTTTCGTGGATTTTAAAAACTGTTTTTGAATTAAATGAAATCAGTCACTAAGCTGGTGGCCTTTTTCAACTTTTTTTCTGGAAAACAGTTGCGGATAAGCTTTTTTTATTTATCTTTGCAATTGAAATCCTCGGTAAACGGATATTGAGAGGAATTAGGCCTCTCCAGAAGTGACGTTTGCCGGGGATTTATTTTATCGCTACGATAGATCACCTCCTCGAACTCTGATATATTGCCATCCTTTCCGAAAACCGTTGTAATTGAGTTGATTAGACGAAAAGGTTTCCCGACTCCTTGGTTGATCTTTTTCAAATCAACACCTAGAACTATATAACCATTCCGTTTTGGAATACGGGTGTAAATTCTATATCCTCTTTGGTATTGCCGACTACGATCCTTATAATATTTGGTTATTGCAAAAGGTGTTCGAACAGCATCTGGAAGAAATGACCATTCTTCTTCAGTCAATTCATGATCTTCATCTTTACCAAAATGTCTTGAAATGGCTCCGTATGGAATCGTAAACTTCTCGCCTAAAAGACCGAGTTCTTTCATAAAAATAGGGGTCTTGGCCACATCAAAAAAGGAACGCTGATTTTTTCCTGACTTTGGCGGTCCAAAACACCCAAAAACCGTTAGGTGTTAAATATCAATAAGTTATAAAAAATGGATGGGAATTTTGGGTGAATCGCTCCACCTTTTCGTAACTTTGCGGCATGTTCGTTCGCAAGAGGAGGAACCGTTCGGGTAGCACCAGCGAGGTGGTGGTAGACAAGAGTTCGGGTAAGCCGAAGGAGATTGTTTGCATCGGTGTGTCCGCAGACGAAGGCGAGATCGAGTCGCTGGTTCAGAAAGGCCAGGAATGGATCCGTCATTACGGCGGCCAAACGGTTCTTGATGTCGAGGGTATCGTCGAGGCCTCATCCAAGGTGGACGAGCTGCTGGACAACATCGAGTCTGCAGCGATAAACGGCACACAGCGGCATACCTGAAGGCCTATTACAAGGAAGACATCAATCATTGGCGGATATACCGTTACATGGACAAGCTGTACAACACCCAGCAGGAAGCCGTCCAAAGAATCAGCGTTGCCCACACGATGAAAGTGCTGGGTGGCCGGATAGGACTGATGTTCTATGACGTGACCTCCCTGTATTTTGAGACCCCTGCCCGTGACGACCTGCGCCAACCCGGCTTCTCCAAGGACGGCAAGACGAGCGAGTCACAGATCATCCTCGGACTGCTTGTGAGCGCCGGCGGCTATCCGCTGTCCTACGCCGTCTTCAACGGCAGCCAATACGAGGGCCGTACGATGATCCCCATTATCGACGACTTCAAGCAACGGTTCAAACTCAAGGACTTCGTGGTCGTGGCGGACTCCGGGCTCATGTCCAAGACGAACGTCAACCTGCTGAACGAGGCCGGCTACAAATACATCATAGGAGCCCGCATCCGCAGCGAAGGCGAGGCCGTGAAGGACTGGATATTGTCCCTGGACAAGGTGGACGGCAGGCTATACGAGCGGCCGTACAACAATAGCGAGAGACTCATAGTCGGTTTTTCCGAGAAAAGGGCCTCCAAGGAGGCCTACAACCGCAGCCAAGGAGTGGAGAAGTTGCGAAAGCGCTACGCTTCCGGCTCTCTCACCAAAGACAAGCTGAACAAGCACGGGTACAACAAGTTCCTGGAAATCAGCAAGGATATCCAAGTGGTGATCAACCAGGACAAAATCGACCAGGATGCCCTTTGGGACGGCCTGAAGGGATACAGGACAAATACGGACCTGCCCGTACAGACAATCCTTGACCAGTATCACGGCTTATGGGTCGTGGAACGGGCCTTCAGGATATCAAAGGGCAACCTCGAGATGAGGCCCATCTTCCACTTCACGGAGAAACGCATAGAAGCCCACATCTGCATCTGCTTCGTGGCATACAAGGTATACAAGGAACTTGAAAGGATCATCCGAAGGGCAGGTCTCAACCTGAGCGTTGACAAGGTGCTGGATATAGCCAAAACACTCATCACCATACAGGTAAAGATACCGGGTACTGACCGTGTGCGCGAACGGACACTGTTCCTCACCCCTGAACACAAGTCGCTACTGCCACTTTTTGCCAATCTCGGAATCGAAACTCAATTTGGGTGAATCTTTGCCAAAGTCAGGAGCTGGTGGCCTTTTTCAACTTTTTTCTGGAAAACCTTGCGAAAAACAAAAATATTGTCTATCTTTGCATGGTCAGATTGTCGTCAGAGGGCGCGAAAAAAATGCTTTCGCAGCAATATTCAAGCTGGACCTTTCTGACCCCCATACGAGGACATGGCCGCAAGGTTATGTCCTCAGTTTTTCCAGTAATTCTTCTATTAAATGCTTGATGATATCCTTTTCAGAACTGGCAAAAACATCGTGTTTTACAACCACCGCTTTGCCATTGTGAACCACGTAACACTCAGATATCCTGCCGCTTGCGAAATCCTCATGTCTTCCATAGATGCCAGATGCAATCTTTCTAGTATGAATAGGTCTTCATCATCATGCGCGAAAGCGAGAAAAAAGCAACCAATAGCGCTGCCTTCAATTGGCAATCAACTTTTGCAGTGAAACACTTGGAAGACATAATCAAAAATGCTGAACCTGTTTTAGGAAAACCCATCTACACTGTTCCAAAAACGACAGGCAAACAAAAGGAGTTCGGTTATGTCAATATTGCCACGCTATACTATCAGTTCCAATCGTCAGAGTTTGATTATCTTAACTTCACCGTAAAACTAGTACTTGGTGTCAAAAACGACAAGAGGCACATACAATACAGCGTTAACAAAATCGAGGTGATATAAAAAACATCCTGTAATAAAGTCGTTACTGCCCGAAAGCAATCGCTTGTACAGGATGTTTTCCCGCTGCAAAGATACAACTATTTCGGTTCACCGCAACCTTTTATCTGAAAAACCCACTATACGCCACCCCAACGCTGAAACTTGGCTCGTCATTATATTGTTCCTTCAGGAAACGTTTGGCGTACTCGGCCTTGATGACAATCTGCTCGGTGGGATAGTAGTTCAAGCCGAAGGTCATCACGTGACGGTCGGTCCACTGGTAATCGGTGAGGGTCAAGGCAGAGGGGATATAGCTGTCGTAGTAGTCGTAACGGCCAAAGACATAGAGCTTTTGGTCATTAACCGCTTTGATGGGACGGAAGATGT
>JAEEII010000019.1 GCA_016281295.1 Bacteroidales bacterium | reverse complement strand
TTCCCGGGCGCGTCGTGGCCGGCTAGAAGGGACGGCCGGAGAATGGTCAGATGAACCCCTCTCTCGTGACACCACTTCGTCAAATACTGCTCCGCCTTGATTTTGCTCTCGGCATAGGGAGAATCGCCGTTCAAGGGATGTGTCTCATCAATCAGTTCACCAAACTCACAGCCATACACGGCGACCGTGCTGATGAACACCAAAGACTCTGGCACCCCCACCTTCTCCAACGCGTCACACAGATGGATGGTCCCGACATAATTCACATCAAAAAACGCCTGAATCTCCTCCGCCGTCTTGGGGACGACATGAGCCTTCCCAGCCGCATGCAGCACGACATCATAATGCGAAGGTAGGGTCGGAGTTTCCTTGGCCAGATTAACCTTGATGTCATCATCGTCAGTCAAGCCGACGGTGTAGACATCATAATTCTCTTTCAAAAGAGAGAGAATGTTGTTCCCCAGAAAACCGGAAGCACCAGTAAACAAGAGTTTCTTCATCGTATTGCGTCCAAAAACTTCGTTAAAATAGCCTCTTTACTATACTTCGATTCTGCCAAAGCGCGGGCTCTTTTTCCCATCTCTTTGAGCTCCTCCAAATCCCATTTTTCGGGCCATCCCAAATATCCGATTCTATTCTCCCGAACCATCAAGCCAATCTCTCCATCTTCCGGCCCAAAATATATGATTGGACGCCCAGCAGCCATGATGTTATATGCCTTAGAAGGGACCCCAAGGCCATACATTCCATCCGCGAGAGTCACGATGGCTGCATGGCAAGCACCCAAGACATCCTTCTGCTGTGAGCGGAAATACGGGCCATGGAAAAACACCCGAGGGTGCTTCATCTCCTTTAGGGAATTCTCCATGGCACCCGTACCGTAGAAGTGCAGTTCGACATCTTCAGGTAACCCGGACACCAGTTTATCCAGCCCTTGGACACGACCGAGATTACCTGCATATTCCAACCGAATAGCACCTTCAGGAAAGGGGATGGGAGTAATGCCCTCCGCATCTGCCCAGTTCTCCACCACCGTCACGGACGAGTCTTTCCCAGCCTTCCTCTTTACCACTTCCGCCATATCACGTCCGATGGTAATGAACTTGTCAACTCGAGAATAAGCCTTATCAAACCGTCCTTTTATCAGACGATACATCCAGGATGGCAAATACAATCCGGCAGGAATCGTGTTCTCGGGAAACACATCGTGGACCAACAGGTTCAGTTCGAAACGGAGCCGTGACCTTAAACGGGCCATTAACAAGACCAGCGGAGCGGGATTCGTCACCAGCAACACCTTGTCTCCTTCCTTGATATTGAGCTTTGCCAATTTAAAAAGGCGCTTACTCATCGCAAGAAAGGAGCGGGCTTTCCCTATCGTGGTATTCTTATCAACCTTAAGCCCTCCTGCTCGAATCACCCGAATCGTATGATTCAAGTGGAGTGGATGCTTAACATCCAGTTTCTTTCTCGCATCGTAAATATCAGGTCCACATATTACCGTCACATCATACTCCTGGGCAGCGGCATTTGCAATCTCCCCCATAATATAGGACGTAGAGGTCTCATCCGGAGGGAAGAGTTCTGTAATAATATATAATGCGCACTTAACCATTATAAAGATGCAAGAATCTCGCGGAAAGACTCGTTATACTGCTTATAATAAAAAGACTTTTCGAAACGCTCTCGAGCGAATGAAGAGTAAGTGTCAAAACTGGCCATTATGCGAAGAACTGCTTCCTGAATCTCTTCAAACGACGTATTATCACTTATCGCAACTACTTCCTTACCATCTTCTGTGAACTCAGAGAGATTCTTTCTCAAAACGATCGCCGGTGTTCCGAACATGAAGCTCTTTGCTAACACACCACTTTGTGTAGTCCTTGAATATGCATTCCAAACAATTAAAGTTGAAGCATAACAAGCGTTTATTTCATCATTACTAAGTGGCGCCCCTTTTTTTATTACCACACGAGAAGACTCAGCCAAAACACGTGGAATGTCGAAATCCGATTTTGTTGCTATAAGGAACTTCAATAGAGGCAGTCTCTTTTCTAAAATAGCCCATTCTGCGAATTTCATGTATTCCATAAATGAATGATCTGCCGCCACAGTACCGATATACCCAAAATAATACCTAGGATAATCGAAGTACTTTGAAGTCCTCTCATCGTCAAACAATAAAGGAAGATAATGGAAATTCTTATTAGAATACAAAGGATTAGCCTCATAATACTTGAGTGCCTTTTTCGATGGCAAAAGCACGGCATCGCTCCATTTCATCGTAAAGCGACTAATCTGATTCACTATCCATAGCTTTGCGAGATACGTATACGAGAAGCCTGCTTTTCGATACTCTTTCAATGGGGCCAATGGTTCATGGAATATATAGATAACCTTTGAGCCCAAGCGTTTCAGCTTGCGAATCAGGAACAAGTTTTTCTGACTTGGGAAAAGAACTAACGCAATTGATACTTCGGGGACCTTGTCATTACTATAAACGCTATAACGGCAACTCTTCGGCAGATATGGAATAAAAGCCTCATTCACGTAGAACAGTGATTCGTATCCTAACTCCTCTAGCTGACGATAACTCGCCACCATGTGCGATACATGTCCAGGATTAAAATTTAACGAGATAACTAGTGCCTTTTCCATAACTACCAAGACGCCTGCCGTAATTCATAATAAAGTGCTAAGTACTTGGAATATTGGCTAACCGCATCAAAATTACGCAGAACTCTATTCCGGCACTTGTCCCTATATTCATCTGCTTTTTCACTACATAAATGCACCAATGAAGGGATATCCGTTAAGCAATTAATTGTGAAGCCGGTACTATTATCAATTATTTCTTCCCCGGCCGTATCTTTAAACACAATTGCCGGTGTACCACAGGCCATAGATTCAGCTGTGACAAGGCCAAATGTTACCTCTTTTGACGCATTAAATAACACATCTGAGGAAGAATAGAGCTCGACTAACTGCTGAACATTATCGGTATGCCCTATCCCAACGACATTGCTCGGTAATCCATTCAATTGATCATTGTTTAGTCCAACCATCAACATCTGGGTATCGTCTGGTAATACTTTACTCAGTTGCATGATATCCTTAAATCCATTAGCATCCGTCCACCTATCAGCAACTGTCATGATGGTATGTTTTTCCCAATCTATTGTCTTCCATAACTCGGAGTGCTCACCCTCATGTGGCTTAAACAATCTCGTATCCACTCCATTCTGAATAACGTGAAATCTGCATTCGCGTAACAACGATCGCTTAGCATATCCTTCCAGCCAATATGATACTGGGACCAATACTAACCGGTCTTTGTTGAAGCCTTGAAAGAGTTCTCTCTTAAG
>JAEEII010000205.1 GCA_016281295.1 Bacteroidales bacterium | reverse complement strand
TCTCAACGGATTTTATCGCAACAAATTAGGCAAACATCCTGTCAATCATTACATGATGGTTGACGACTATGAAGCGCCCGACTCCATCTGGTCAACAGCCTACAACACCTCTGTAATGTTAGACTATTTCGGCCCCAACGGGCAGAATTATATTCCCACGCTTTTAACCGACCTGCATGAATGGATGGACCGAGAAAACAATGCCCCTCTGATTTCGGCCCTTCAACAGGGGTCTTTCCTGACATTATACCGCGATCACTCCAATCACAACAGATGGTGGTGCCCGTTATTCGATGACGAAGATGTGAATTCGTACAACGGTGAGCTTCCCACCTTCGTGCTTTCTATCAGCTGCAGCACCACCCTTTTTACGGAATATAACAAAAGTATTGTTGACGCCTTCTGCACCAAACCGAACGGTGGCGCCATAGGAGGCATCGGCGCAGCCAGCCTCACCTATTCCATCTTCAACGACATCCTCACCTGGGGCATCATCGACTGCATCTGGCCGGATTATATGCCCGATTTGGGTAGTGAGACTCCAGCCGAATTCATCAGACCTTCTTACGTTCTTGCGGAAGCCAAACACTATTTGGGCTATCATGTCTTCTTGCCTAATTGGTGGCCTGACAAAGAACAATCCACCATGAACCTTTTTGGATATACCGGAGAAACCTATCTCAACCTCTATACCGAGACACCTCAACCCCTGCAAATTGCGCATGGACTTTTCCAACCCACCGGGACGAATGAATACATCGTCAATGCGGAGGAAGGCACTGTGATATGCCTCACAATAGACGGCGAGATTTTTGACATAGCGAAATCCGAAGGACAAGCCATCACCTTCATACTCCCTGACCTGGCTGAAGGAGAACACTTCACCCTTACCGCCACAAAACAAAACCGGATTCGGTACGAACAAGAAGTCACCATCATCCCAAGCAGCGGCTCCTTCGTTGCCATCGATAAAGACGGTATCATCATAGAAAACGAGTTCAATACCCTCCACAACGGTGAAAACGCACACTTGGGTCTCATACTTCATAACTACGGGAACTCAACCGCAGCAAACACCACCATGGAATTAACCTGCCATTCACCTTACATTGAAATCACCCAAGGCAGCAACCAATACTCCAATATGGCACCCAACCAAGCGGTCACCATAGACCATGCCTTCCAGTTCAAGATTGCCGACGACACACCCGACATGACGGAAGTGGCCTTCCTTATCCGTATAAATGACGGCAATAATATTAGAGAATATGAATATACACAAAATATTGTCGCGCCATTGATTATGATCAAGCCTGATATCTCCTTTGTAGATAACAACAGGCATCCCATCCTCCAAATCGCCAACGAAGGCATTACTGACATTCACATTCAAATAGCAAACGAAGGACACTTCGACAGTAAACCTGTCAACCTGCAATTTGAGATTCCTGCCCCCTTCATCAGCATCATTGATCCCAACCGAATGTTTAACACCCTGGAAAAAGGCAGCACCATGAATGTGGTTTTCAAGGCAAATGCTCACAACAGCACCATTGAAGAAGATTGGCTGAAAGCGAGAATAATCCTCAACGACGGTTCCTATCAATCCATTCTCGACACCTTGCTGCCCTTTGGAGGTTTCAACGAGACTTTCGACGTCAATGACTTCAACCAGCATAATTGGCAGATGTCAGGCAGCGCTCCTTGGATAATCACAAACGAAGAAGCATATACTGGCAACCGAAGCGCCCAATCAGGTCCCATCACTCATGGACAATCCAGTTCCCTATCCCTTACCCAAACGACCCCTGGCACCAGCATTAGCTTCTATAAAAAGGTATCCTCAGAAGCAGGCTACGACAAAATGGCTTTCTACATTGACAACGTGAAAAAGGATGAATGGACAGGTTCCGTACCATGGAGTCAGGAAAAATACCCTATTTCACAAGGCACACATACCTTTACCTGGACCTACACCAAAGACCAATCAATGAGTGGAGGGCTGGACTGTGCCTGGGTGGATGACATCCTCATTGAGCCAGGCATTACGCCCATCTCCTATACAGGTGACACATTAATCGCTTGCAAGAACACGGAAGTCAATGTCGATTGCGGATATGCCTACCAGTACCAAAATCTGGAGTGGACGACCACTGGTGACGGTCATTTCGTTGATAGTCACGCCGAGCATCCTATTTATGTTCCTGGTCTTCAAGACAATAACAATGGTGGCACTACCTTATATTTAAACATTGATGGCTCCAACAAGCCCTTGCATCTCATCTTGACCGACGAAATCACATTAGACGATGAGATCCTCGGCGAAAACCACATCTATCCAGCAGAGACTTCCTATAGCCATTATTCCATCGAAGGCCAAACAGGCCTCGAATATATATGGCAACTGGAACCCGCTGATGCAGGATTCTTGTTCCCCTATCACAATACTGTTGACATCGTTTGGCATGAAGGTATCTACATCGAAGAGGCACTTCTCACCGTCATTGCCAACGGCAGTTGCAGCCAGTCACTCTCCACAGTGATCGAAATCAATCCTCTTGCCATCAGTGAGCAAAGCACTTCTCCTTTCACCCTTTATCCCAACCCGACCGACGGAAAAGTCAATTTGGTTCTTGGCCAAGACCTCGAAGGCAAGTCGGTGATTGAAGTATTTGATGTGTTAGGCACACGAATAACAAACAAGGTTCTCCAAAACCTGACCAAAGGTCAAACCATAGAAATCAACCTACAGCATAATGTTCCAGGCATCTATATCGTAAAACTATGCAACAACGAAGGTTGCTGGAGCCAAAAGATAAGTGTCAAATGAAAAACTATACTATTTCCATGCTAAGACGGAGCGCGATGCTGCTCCTCGCCCTTCTCGCTTTCGGGCAGACTGCCTGGGCGCAAGGACTGTCAGGCACAGGCACAAGCACCGACCCATATCTCATCAACGACAGCATTGACTGGAACTGGTTCGCGCAAAGCGTCACCGACGGCACCACCTACGAGAACCAATTCGTGAGCCTGAACGACGACATCACCGTCGGCACCATGGCGGGTATAGAGAACAAGTGCTTTTCCGGCACCTTCGACGGACAGGGCTACACCATCACCCTCGAAATGACGGCCACCATGCAGTTCACCTCACTCTTCTGCTATGCCGACGGCGCCACCTTCAGGAACCTCAAAGTCGATGGTGTGCTCAACACCTCGAAAAAGTTCTGCGCCGGCCTCGTGGGGGCGGTCGTTTACCACGGCTGCACCTTCACCAACTGCGTCAGCGATGTCACCATCAACTCCACGGTACAGGGTGACGGCACGCATGGCGGCTTTGTGTCGTATGTATGGGATGCCAACTATTTCGAAGGCTGTGCCTTCACCGGCAAGCTGCTCGGACCAAGCACCACCAACGTCGGCGGTTTCGTCGGCTTTACGGAAACCAACCAAAACGGATCGGTCACCTTCACCAACTGCCTCTTCATTCCCGAGGAAGTCACCATGAGCGGCAACGGCAGCCAGACCTTCGCGCGCTGGCGTTCGGGAAACAGCGCCGTCACCACAGGAGCCAACTGCTACTACTCGCAGACCCTTGGCGCGGCACAAGGCAAGATGATGCACAGCATCACCGGCGAGGCGAATGTCACCGTGACCGCCAACGGCCAAGCCACCACTTACAGCATGAGCGGCATCAGTGCGTATAGCACAGGAATAGGCCTCACCCCCCTTACCCCCTCTCCAGAGGGAGAGGGGGAGATGCTCTATGCAGGCGAGGGCGACGTGGTAAGCCTCAACCTCAGTTGCGAGGTGCCTTGGGGTTATGTCTTCGAGGGCAGCTACTTAGCCGAACCCAACGCCACCCTGAACGGCACAGCAAACCCCTACACGCTGACCATGTCAAACGCAGACGTGAGGATAGTCCCCATCTATACAGGATACACCGTCAGCGTCGAGGCCAACCCAAATATTTATGGTGCGGTGCAGGTGAGCCTCGACAACGCCACCTGGGGTAGTTCCGTCACCACATCAGCAAACGATGTCGTGTATTTCAGGTTCAATTTACCGTTCGGCTATGTCATGAACGGTTTCTTCATCGAAACCGAGGGTGGTGTATCGGTCGGTTATTCCGACAACCACTTCGCCATGCCTCCATCGAATGTGACGGTCCATGCCGATTTCTCCCTCGATATAATCGCTCCCGTCACCTACAATGTCACCCTTTTGCCGGGCATGGGCGAAGGCAATCCCATCGTTTTCATTTTCAACCCGGAAAATGCAGCTCCCAATATTTACGATGCCGATGTATGCCAGTTCTATTATGTGAACGACACCACGATAGGCTTTTGGTTGCCTGGCGATTTCTGTCCGGATTCATTTACCGAGCCTGATGGAGCACAGTTCTTAGGTTGGGATGGCTGGAGCAATAATGGATATATCACGCTGACCTCGACGGCAACCACTTTTACAGCACAATGGGCGGGTCCTGTGGACTACATCGATGGAAACGGCGAAATGCACACATGCACCAACTATACCGTGCTTACAGGCGGCGAAGGAGCAACACTCGCAGCGGGTTGGTATATAGTGGACAGCGACATTTCATACAGTGAAAAAATCACACTCAACGGCGATGTGACCCTCATCCTCTGCAACGGCAAGACGATGACGGTTAACGCACCGCATTATTGCATTAATGGAGACCATCACGCCTTAACCATCTATGGCCAGAGCCTCGACTCCATCGAGGCTGGCACCCTCAACCTTTATGGAGCAGGCAACGGTCATTCACCCATCTACCATACGACCTACATCCAGCACAGCGGCAATGTCACCGTTAGCGGACCGAATAATCATGCTGCCATCGATAGCCCCAGCTTCACCCTCAACGGCGGTAGCATCTATGCCAGCGCCAGAGGCTGGGTTATTTCCAGCGGTAACCTGATCATCAACGGCGGCACAGTCACCGCTATCAGCACCGATGCTGGGTATGCCGGCATCAATAGCAATGGTAATATCGTCATCAACGGCGGCAAGGTGGAGACCAATAAAATATACGCCCAAAGCAACATCACCCTCGGCTGGACCAATGCAGACGACTACATCCACGCTGGTAGCTACGAGACCAACGCAGGCACCATCTCCGTCAAAAGCGGCCAGTCCTTCTATTACGAAAACGACGAGGGCGAGCAAGTCATCGTCAGCGACACGCTCAACACCGACCAAATCAATGCCATCGCAGGCAAGATGCTGCGGCCCTACTATATTCCCGTCAACTATGTCGATGGTAACGGCGAAACGCACACTTGCATCAACTATACCGTGCTCACGGGTGGCGAGACGTCACTTGAGGAAGGTTGGTATGTGGTGGACAGCGACATTTCCTACAACAGTACCCTCACCCTCAACGGCGATGTAACCCTCATTCTCTGCAACGGCAAGACAATGACGGTCTCCACCTCTAATAATTGCATTTACGGGAACAACCACACCCTAACCATCTATGGCCAAAGCCTCGACTCCATCGAGGCCGGCACCCTCAATGGGACTAATAATGCAAAAAGAACCATTGAAGTGGCGACCTACATCCAGCACAGCGGCAATGTCACCGTTAACAGCCCGAATCATTCTTATGCCATCTCTGTTCAAAGCTTCACCATTTACGGTGGCAGCCTCTATGCTAACGGCAGAAGTATTGGAATCTATGCAATTGGTAACTTAACCATCAACGGTGGCAGCATCCATGCCAGCGGCAGAACTAACGGCATCTCTGTCAACAATTACGGTGACCTGACCATCAACGGCGGCACAGTCATCGCCAACAGCACCCAAAACAATGGTTCGAATGCCGGCCTCAGTATCAGCGGCTATGTCGTCATCAACGGTGGCAAGGTGGAAGCCAACAAAATTTACGTTGATTCCAACATCATCCTCGGCTGGACCAATGCCGACGACTATATTCTTGCTGGTGAGTACTCCAACTTTGACAGCGACGGCATTGTTGCTGTCAAGAGTGGCCAGGCTTTTTATTACGAAAACGAGGACATGAACGTCGTCGTCAGCGGCACCATCAACAACCCCAACAGCACTATCGCAGGGAAGACGCTGCGACCCTATATCGAACCCATAACAGTCACCAAGGATATCGCCGGCTACGGCACGGGAAATGGCGGCTGGCACCTCATCGCCTCACCGCTGCTCGATCCCATTAATCCCGCCTGGGTCAGCAACCTCATTGCCGACAGCGCAGCGCATTACGACCTCTACCGCTTCAACCCGTCTCACGAAGGCAACGAATGGGAGAACTACAAAGCTGACAGCACCTTCAGACTCGAAGCCGGCAAGGGCTACCTCTACGCCAATGCGGATGATGTCACCCTCACCTTCGGCGGCAGACCCTACGTCGGCAACGGCAGATTCGAACTGGTCTATGACTCGACCGACGAAAGAAAATGCTGGAACCTGGTGGGCAACCCGTTCACCTGCGACGCAACCCTCGACAGGGAGTATTATGTGATGAGCGCCAACGGCACAGACATCAACCCCGAACCCATACCGGGCACCACCCCCATCCCGCCCTACACCGCCGTCTTCGTGAAAGCCGTGACTGCCTGGGACAAGGCGGTGTTCACTCGGGTGACACCGTAAAACCATTCCAAAAGGATCGGCCAACACTCTCCCTAATCTCCATCAAGAAAAACCGTCAAATACGTTTAGAAACCGTTTTGATTATTTCTTTTGATATTATAAAATTGAAAAAATATATAAAATATTATTAGAATATTTATTATTTTTAGTAGAATATATCAAAAAAAGTAGTATTTTTGCAGCGGTTTCATAAAAAAGAAATAAACAATGATGCAATTAGTTGATAGTGAAGGCAGGGTACTTCAAGAAAAAGAGAAAACACATTCTGAAAAAGCCAAGATGTCATCGGCACGAACAAGAAACATGTTGAAAGGGCTGAAAAAAGACACCCATCCAACGCTCATGAGTAGGGAAGAGTTTATTAATACCATGAAAAAAGATTCAACAGATGACAACATTTAAAAAGGAATACCCCGGAATTGTTGATACAATTCTTTCAGAATGCAGCATCTACTCTGCTGACGGTCGCCAGTTTCATTTCTTCGCGAATCGTCCACGACCTTCAACTCAAACCCTACCAGCAGGGGGGCATAGCTGGTATCGGTGGCGCAAGCGACTCAAATATCTATCTTGTCCACATTTTGGTTCCCACTGGTGATTTCGTCACTAATGTGGAAGTAATGGAAAGCGATTTCCAAGATTATGATGTCATTATTGGCATGGATGTGATCACTTTCGGCGATATGCTTATCACCAATGCGGAAGACAGCACCACCTTTCAGTTCCGCACTCCTTCAGAGGGTGGCGTGGAATTGTAAATAGTGACACCATAAACCACAGTACCAAATTGAGATTAATGATCGAAACAACTCAATTTTTTAAGACTTTCACTTGCGGATATCAAAATAGTGATATACTTTTGCACCCAGATAGTGGGCTTGGCCACTTTAAACAACCATTACGTCGGCATTTGGCTATGAAACGCCAACACCATTTCGGTGCAGACAATGGGCTGACAGGTTAGATCACCGAAGTTAAAAGCATCATAAATTAGAGCGGTCATTAAGATCGCTCTTTTTTATTTCAAGGTCTTAGTCAGCCAAGTGCTGTCAAACACTTTTGCCTTATCCAAGAGATACCATTGACCATGATAATTGAGATAAAGAAACTTTAGCCTCTTCGACCAACCTCCCCTCAATCCCTTTACAAGCTTCATCTTACTAACTTTTCCTGTGATGTCAAGAATAAGATTCGGTGCTTGATTCACACCTCCAGATAGATGAGCCACGATGGTTTCAACGGACGGATTTCCACATGTCTTTATATCAGCGGCGATGGTCTTATAAGTGACCTTGTCAATAAGAAACACATTATTTCTTTTCTCCCCTGAATCATTGGTTAGGCTTCGCACTTCCTTAATTTGACCATCGTTTGGAAACACAAAAGAATCAACTATTTTTCACTATACAAGGATTTCAACGAAAAATACATGTATTTCCCATTGATTGTCATTTTTTTCTATCTTTGTTCCGATAAATCCAACGGTCATGAAAAACCATACCTTTCCCAAGATAAGACGGAGCGCGATGCTGCTCCTCGCCCTTCTCGCTTTCGGGCAGACTGCCTGGGCGCAAGGACTGTCAGGCACAGGCACAAGCACCGACCCGTATCTCATCAACGACAGCATTGACTGGAACTGGTTCGCACAAAGCGTCACCGACGGCACCTCCTACGCAAACCAATTCGTGAGCCTCAACGACGACATCACCGTCGGCACCATGGCGGGTATCGAGAACAAGTGTTTTTCCGGCACCTTCGACGGACAGGGGCACACCATCACCCTCGACATGACGGCCAACATACAATTCACCTCCCTCTTCTGCTATGTTGACGGCGCCACCTTCCAGAACCTGAAGGTGGACGGCACCATCAACACCTCGAAAAAGTTTTGCGCCGGCATTGCGGGAGGCATCTTTTACAACGGCTGCACCTTCACCAACTGCCTCAGCGAGGTCACTATCAACTCCACGATCAACGGCGACGGCACACACGGCGGACTTGTGGCGTATGTCGGTAAAGGTGACAACACTTTCGAGGGCTGTGCCTTCACGGGCAAGCTGCTCGGTTCCAACACCAACTACGTGGGCGGTCTCGTCGGCTTCACCGACAGCCGCAACAACGCCACGGTCTCCTTTACCAACTGCGTCTTCCATCCCCAACAAGTCACCATGAGCGGCAGCGGCAGCCAGACTTTTGCACGTTGGTATGGCAACAACTCCAGCAGCGTCATCATCGGATCCAACTGCTATTACTCGCAGACCCTCGGTGCTGCCCAAGGCAAGATGATGCGCAGCATCACCGGCGACGCGAATGTCACCGTGGCATTCGACGGGCAGCCCACCAATTACAGTGTGAGCGGTATCGATGCCTACAGTGCGGGTATCGTTTATGACAGCACCCTCTATGCCGGCAACGGCGATACGGTGAGCCTCAACCTCGATTGCGAGGTGCCTTGGGGCTATGTCTTCGAGGGCGACTACATGGCTGAACCCGACGCCAGCTTGAGCGGCACGGGCAACCCCTACACGTTGACCATGCCCAACGCAAACGTGACGATTGTGCCGCACTATTTGGGATACACCGTCAGCGTCGAATGCAACCCGAATATCTACGGCGTGGTGCAGGTGAGCCTCGACAACGCCACCTGGGGTACTTCCGTCACCACATCAGTGAACGATGTCGTGTATTTCAGGTTCAACACGCCGGACGGTTATTTTATATATAGTTTTTTCATCGAAACCGATTATGGTGTGCCCGTCGCTTACACCGACAACCATTTCTCCATGCCTCCCGCGAATGTGACGGTTCATGCCGATCTCTCTGAAATGGGAATTGGTGCCGGAACAGACGATGTTTACACAGTCACCCTCTCACCCGGCGAGGGAGGAGGCATCCCGATTATTTTCAACTCCACCGTACTGCCCATGGCTGACAACGCCGAAAGTGCCCAAAACCTCCAGTTCTATCATGTCAACAGCACCACGATAGGTTTCAGGCTGGACAACGATTACTGCCCTGATTCATTTACCGCACCAAATGGGTATGGCTTCTGCGGATGGGACAACTGGAACAATAATGGATATATCACCCTAACCTCGATGGCTACCACTTTTACCGCACAATGGATCGAATTCGAACCCTACACTGTCACCCTTTTGCCGGGCATAGGCGGAGGCGAACCCATCGTTTACGCCTTCAACCCGACGACTGCGGCTCCCAATGCTAACAGTGCCAATATATGCCAGTTCTATTATGTGAACAACACCACGATAGGCTTCAGGCTGCCTGCCGATTACTG
>JAEEII010000204.1 GCA_016281295.1 Bacteroidales bacterium | reverse complement strand
TATTGACAGATGTCGCCGATATGGCTTTGGCCATTGGTCATTTCGTACCAATAACGGCCAAGGGCGTTGTCGGTCAAGAAACGGACGATGTATTCGGGCGTAAAGAACTGGTTGCGAATGGCCATTTCACGGCTATTGCGCGGCTTGTTGGAGGCTTCGCGCACGGCACGACGCTCTTCGATGGAATTGTAGTATTGGTAAATCCAGCCGATGGTTTCGTCTTCCTGCCAAAGGTTGAGGGTTTCGCCTGTTTGCGCATCCTGTGAAGCCGTGAGCTGCTCATCGTTGATGAGGTTGAAGAGCGCGAACATAGCTGTCTCATCAGGAAAGATGAGGCCATAAGGCGAAAAACGGTTGAAGATGGAAGGCAGCTCGACCGAAAGTTCATCAAAGACGGATTGAATGTATGCCACATAGCGATTGAACAAAGGCATGTCGATGCCTTTGGTGACTTCTTTATAGACATCGAAGCCGCCAGAGTTGTAACCGTTGCGGATAGACTCGAAAATAAGCTCACGCTCCTCACACATGCGCAAGGCGCAGAAGCGGTTGAGGATGGTGAAAGCCTGCTCAGCCACCAGCTGGCCGACGGCGATGCGCTCGGCATTGGCGGTGTTGGCTGGCAAAGCGTTTTGGATATGTTGCAGGCGGTCGCGAAGGAGCTTGGCCGTATGTAGGATGGTGGTGTCATCAGTGGGCAGCTCTTCAACAGCAAGTTGACGGCCATCCATCCAGATGCCGTAGTGCTGTTGGAGCAGAGCCGTTACATTGTCGGTAAGAAGGGTTTTCGCCCTTGTGACAAAACGCTCGATGACGGATTTGCCAGATTGAGAAATCATGCGATTAGTCGTTTAATTCAAGTTCGATAGAAGAGCCATTGTCAAGCTCGTTGATGTGCTGTTGGAGCTGGTTGATGATTTGCATCAAATCAGCTTTAGTGGTGATGTGACGCTTAAGTGTATAGCGATATTGCTGAGGGTTGGTTTCGTGAACCGAGGAGCCGCCACCTGTGCCAGGCATGCCTGGACCCTCAGGAGGAACTGGAGAGCCACCACCTGTGCCGGGGATGACAGCAGGCTTGTTGGCTTCGACAAACTCCTGAATCTTCTTTTTGATGTTATCAAAATGATGATTCATGTTGACCTCGAAGGAAACATTGATCATGTCTCTGAGGTTTTCCAAAGAAGGCTCGCTATAGCTGAACTCGTATCGTGAAAGACGCGTATCGATGACGGCCTTTTGCTCGTCTTTAAGGCTTATGTATTCTTGTGACTGCTTGATTGACTCGACCTGTATATTATAGCTGGCCGTTTCTGAAGCGCAATAGGTGCTGCAAGCACCGTCGATAGCGGTTTCAATGTCGGTAAGCAATGCGTTCAATTCGGCGGCACGCAGATACGCATCGGGGTCGGCGATAATAAGATTGTACTTGTTTTCTATCGCGTTGACCTTCT
The DNA here is from genome assembly GCA_016281295.1 of Bacteroidales bacterium. Next base: position 1,681 of record JAEEII010000204.1, on the reverse strand, counting down.
TGAAGTATTCGTTGAGCGTATCAGATTTGGGCAACTTATTGGTTTCGATGATACGATGGTCAATCTTGCGGATGGCATCAAGGAACTTCGATTTTGTGTCTTCATCATACACGCTCTTTGCGTAAGTGAAGGCATTTTCGCAATCCTTGGTCAACAGCAAGGCAGGTGCTTCAGCACCTTCTGACTTGTCGATTTGATCAATATAGTTCATGGCTCGTTGCAAGACATCATCACCTGCCATTTGGAATTTTTGATAGGTGTCAAGCATTTTACGAGTGTTATGAACAAACACCCCCTTGCAGATTTTTTGATATGCCGCTTCGCAGATTTTATCCTTTTGAGGCAACACCTGACCTACATTGAAGAGCTTTTTCAGCTTATTGATGACTTCAATCAGCTGGGCTTTAGTAAGCTCTTCATCGGTGTTGAGCGACAGACCGACATTGTTGAAGGTTGTAGTGGTGCCCATCTCCTTAGCTGCCGTTTCAGAGAAGACCTTATAGGACTTGGCACCAGCACGAAGTTCGATGACACAGGCTTTGAGCAAAGTAGCAACAAGATAGCGGGTGGTTTCCTTGCTCCAGCCGTAGGGCGTGGCATCGAAATGCGTCAGCACTTCGCTGCCAGAGGTAATATCCTTTTGTGCGATGAACTCCTTGACCTCGACGAAAGCGAGGTTAGCGGTGTCGATAGAGCCGTCTTCCTTGAAAATGTCAAGTAGGTTCAGTGAATGAGGAAGTGTGCTGGTATCGGTGTATTTAGCCAAAGAAGTGACATCTGTGGCTTTCATCGACACGGGAGCCAGCTTGTATTTGTTGTAGATGGTTTCGGCAGCTTTCTTCAAGGCTTCGGTCTTATAGTTGGCTGCTGTGACCTGCTGAGGCGAGCCACGGAAGATGATTTCACTGTTGTTTTGGGCTTCTTTAAGGTAGTTCAAAACCTTTTGGCGTTTGCGCTCAGCATCGTCCTTTTGGGCGCGGACATAGTCCTGCACCTCCTTATTGGAATCGGACTTATGGTTAGCATAGACACGATCACCGCGGACAATATCAATAAGCAGGCTATTGATATCGTTCTTGTAGGTGCATATCCAATAGAGCGTTTGATTATTCTCTGCTCGGGTACTTTCGGTGGTTAGTTCTTTGTGTACATCCTGGAAGCTGGCAGCATCGACGAAACGAATGTTGATTTTGATATTGTCTTTAGGGAAGATGTTTATGTTGTGACGACCATAGAACAGTTCGACGCTGGCATTGATATGCTTTGATTCAAAGATGCTGACAGAGGGTGCTGGCATAAAGATGTCTTCCACCAGTTTTTTCATCACCTCAGACAATTCAGCTTCGCGTGGCACATAACCCAGTTCGGACTGGACAGTCAGGATGGCATTGGTCATGAAGCGGAATTTGCCATCGATTTCCTGCAAGGTCACACCAGGAGTGCCAATGATTTTGTCAATCTCATTGCGGACTGCGGTTTTGTCGACATCGGAGCCAATACGGTTGTAGAGCAAAGAACAGAGATTGTCGAAAGTAAGGTCAAAGTCATCGAGGATTTGCATGATGGCCACCGTCTTGCAGATGCGGATGGCCAAAGCATCATCGGCAAAACGCTTGATGGCGTTTTGAGCCGACTCAGTGATGTCGCGGAAATCCTTTGACATTTCCATATCGGCCAAAAG
>JAEEII010000203.1 GCA_016281295.1 Bacteroidales bacterium | reverse complement strand
GCTTTTCATAATCCAACACGCATACGATTGCAAAAATAGAAAAATATAGTAATTTTGCCTTATGGAAAAAGAAATTCTTTTAGGCAAGACCCCTGTGGAGATCCAGGAGGTCGTTGATGAACTGGGACTCCCCAAGTTCACTGGCAAACAGTTAGTTGACTGGATTTACAACAAGCATGTGGCCTCATTTGATGAGATGACCAACCTCAGCAAGAAGTCGCGTGAGTTACTCACGGAGCGTTATGAGACAGGCCTTCAAGCCCCTTTGAAGGTGCAGACATCCTCTGATGGCACCAAGAAATACTTATTTCCTGCTGGTGACCTCACCATCGAGTCGGCCTACATTCCCGACCGCGACAGAGCCACCCTTTGCGTCTCCACCCAGGTGGGGTGCCAGATGGACTGTTTGTTCTGCGCCACAGGGAAGCAAGGTTTTGAGAAAAACCTCACCGTTGCTGAGATCATGAACCAGATTCTGAGTCTGCCGGAATTCGACACCCTCTCCAACATCGTCTTCATGGGCATGGGGGAGCCACTCAACAACTACGATGCGCTGATGCGTTCACTCGACATCCTCACCCAAGAATGGGGGCTAGGATGGAGTCCCACCCGCATCACCGTCTCGACTTGCGGTGTCATTCCCAATCTGAAACGATTCCTCACCGAGTCGAAATGCAACGTAGCCATCAGCATGCACAGTCCCTTCCACGACGAGCGTCTGAAGCTCATGCCTATCGAAAAGAATTATCCAATCAAAGAGGTGATTCATTTGGTGAAACAACATGACTGGCACGGACAGCGTCGGCTTTCGTTTGAGTACATCATTTTCAAGGATCTCAACGACACCAAAGACCACATCAAGGAGATCGCAAGATTGTTAGGAGGGTTGCGTTGCCGAATGAACCTGATCCGGTACCATGCCGTGCCAGGCATCCCGTTGAAGAGTCCCAACAACGACACCATGACCTGGTTCCGTGACGCCTTGAACGACAAAGGAATTATCGCCACCATTCGTGCCTCACGCGGTCAGGACATTGACGCCGCCTGCGGACTGCTTTCCACGAAAAAAGGGGAGCTACCCCATTAGGGGTTTAATCTCGGTAGAAAGAGAATTTAGAATTTAGAATTTAGAGGGAGCTACCCCGTTAGGGGTTTAATCTCGGTAGGCCCCGGGTAGAACGCTCCCCCTCTCCACTGTGGAGAGGGGGTTGGGGGGTGAGGTTAGGGGTTTAATCTCGGTAGAAGGAGAATTGAGAGAATATACGTTGATTATCAGAAGATTATAAACCTTTATAAAGGTAATATAACCCTCTGAGGATTAAGGTTTCATCGACGGTGAGTTGACGGCGGCAGAACGGAGCCACGGTCGAGGCCATGCCTCCCGTGAGAATCAGTTGATAGGGTGCTCCTGTCTCCGTGATGATGCGTTGCACCATGCCGTCAATCATGGCCGCATGGCCGTTGATGATACCACTGTTGATGCAGTTCTGCGTGTTGGTACCGATGACATATTCCGGAACTTGCAGTTCGTAGTTTTTAAGCTGTGCGGCTTTCTCGGTGATGGCTCGGAAAGAAGTCAAAAGGCCAGGGCCGATGGTGCCTCCTCTGAACACCCCATCCGCATCGATGACGGAAAAGGTAGTGGCTGTACCCAAGTCGATGATAATCACGGGCAGCTTGTAGTCGTGAATCGCACCAGCGGCATCAGCAATGCGGTCGGCTCCCAGGGAAGAGGGATCGTCCAAGACGATGGGAAAAGGCGCTTGAAGGTCACGTTTCACGACCAAAGGGCTCAGAGACAACAAGCGACGCACGGCTGACTCCACGATGGAGGTCACCGAGGGCACCACCGACGAGATCAACACCTTTTCTATTTCCAGGCCATTGATGAAGCCAGCAATCTGATCATCAAAGGACAAGGCTGCCGATGGCGTTCTCACCCAATGAAGCACCTTGCCTTGCTGAAGCAGGCCCATAAACACGGTGCTGTTACCGATGTCGATGCAGAGTATCATAGCGTCTTGCGTTGTGTTAACAAGTGATCCAGGATCCGATGTGCCACTTCCTCTTTTGTAAGCATGGGGAGTTGCTCAGCATCTTTATGGGAGATCAGCGTCACCACATTGGTATCGACGCCGAAGCCCGCTCCTTGGTCATTAAGGTTATTTGCCACGATGAGGTCGAGGCCTTTCTCCACCAGTTTTTTCCGGGAGTTCTCCAACAGGTTTTCCGTCTCCATGGAGAAGCCACAAACCAGTTGTCCAGGTTGTTTCAGGGCGGATACTTCGCGCAGGATGTCGGCGGTACGTTTCAGTGGAAGTGTCAGGTCACCGTCTTTTTTCTTGACTTTGGAGTCGTGGTATTCCGCGGGCGTGTAGTCGGCCACGGCAGCCGATTTGATGAGGATGTCGCATTGTGGGAAGTGTGTTTTGACAGCATCCAGCATCTCGGCAGCGGTTCTCACCTTGACGGTATTCACCAGCAGGGGTGGTTCCACAGCGGTGTTGCCATAGACCACCGTCACCTCGGCTCCTCGTTCCATGGCGGCGCGGGCGATGGCGAAGCCCATCTTGCCTGTTGAGTGGTTGGTGATGTAACGCACGGGGTCGATAGGTTCCTGGGTGGGTCCTGCTGTGACCAGCACTTTCAGTCCTTTCAGGTCCTTGTCGCAGGCCACTGCTTTGTGAAGATAAGCCATCAGCACGGCTTCGTCAGGCATCTTGCCCTCGCCCACGTCGGCGCAAGCCAGTCTTCCCACCGAAGGCGGTATGACCGTCATGCCATGAGCTGCCAGCTTCTGAAGGTTCTCCTGCACGATGCTGTTGCGGAACATCTGGGTGTTCATGGCGGGAGAGACGATGATGGGACATTGTGCCGCAAGGATCACCGTGCTCAGCATGTCGTCGGCGATGCCACAGGCCATTTTGCCGATGATGTTCGCCGTGGCGGGTGCCACTAAGATGGCATCGGCTTTCTTAGCCAAGGAGACATGAGCCACATGGAACTCGAAGTTGCGGTCGAAGGTGTCAACGAGGCATTTGTTGCTCGTCAAGGTCTCGAAGGTGATGGGGTTGATGAAGTTCGTGGCATTACGTGTCATGACTACATGCACTTCGCATCCTTCCTTGACGAGCGAGCTTGCCAGGCCAGCGATTTTATAGGCGGCGATGCTGCCTGTGACACCGAGCACGATGGTTTTGCCCTTCATCATAGTAATTCTACATTGAGGTCATCCTGATCGACCAGAAGGCCATGTTTTTCATAGCTCGCGATGTGAGCGGGTTTATTCTCATGATCCACAAAGACCACGGTGGGGGCATGATGTTCCAGCTCATGCTCATCCAGCCATACGTAGGCCATGATGATGACTTTGTCGCCGATTTCCACCAGTCGGGCGGCGGCACCGTTGAGACAGATCACGCCACTGTTTCGTTCACCGGCGATGATATAGGTCTCCAGTCGGTTGCCATTGTTGATGTCAACGACTTGCACGCGTTCGTACTCGCGGAATCCGGCGGCACCCATCAACGTGCTGTCGATGGTGATGCTTCCCACGTAATCCAGTTCTGCCTGGGTGACGGTGGCGCGATGGATCTTTCCTTTTAATACTTGTGTCAGCATTTTATGCAGTTATTTGATGTTCACAATGAAATTGTCGATCAAGCGGGTTTTTCCGATATACACGGCCATGGCGAACAGCACCTCTCCCTGTACCTTATCGACTTTTTGAATGGTTTGAAAGTCAACGGCCTCCACGTAGTCGATGCGGGCCATTGGCTCTTGCTGGATGCGGGCTTTCATGGCCTCCACCACTTTATGGGTATCCCGTTCACCTGCCTCCACGCACTGTTGTCCTACCTTGACGGCTTGTGACAGCACCAAGGCTGCTTGACGTTCTTCGGGATTCAGATAGGTGTTGCGTGAGCTCTTGGCGAGGCCGTCAGCTTCTCTGACGATGGGGCAAGGCACAATCTCGATGGGGAAGTTCAAGTCTTTCACCATGCGGCGGATCACTGAGAGTTGCTGGGCGTCTTTTTGGCCGAAGTAGGCGCGGTCGGGTTGCACGATGTTGAACAGCTTGCTCACCACGGTGCACACGCCACGGAAATGGATGGGGCGTGACTTGCCGCACAGTTCGGCGGTAGGGCCGTTCATATCGACGAAGGAGCAAAAGCCTTCATCATACATCTCTGATGGTTCGGGGTTGAAGATGAGGTTGGCGCCTGCTGCCTCGCAAAGGCGGGTGTCGGCTGCCAAGTCACGAGGATATTTGTCAAGGTCCTCGGTAGGGCCAAACTGCATCGGGTTGACGAAGACGCTGACCACCACACGGTCGTTGTCTTTCACGGCATGGTCAACGAGGCTCTTATGGCCTTCATGCAGATAACCCATGGTAGGGACCAAACCAACGGTCAAGCCTTCTTTTCTCCATTGTTTCACCGCTTCGCGGACTTCTTGAATAGTGTGAACTACTTGTATCATGATAATTGAGAATTTTGAATTTAGAATTAATAAAGAGAATCAATGATTTCGTCACCGATAGAGAAGGTATGTTCTTCGGCGGGATAGGTTTCATTTTCCACTTCGTGGATATAATCACCTACAGCTTTTTTGATGGTGTCGCCTACTGGAGCGAACACTTTAAGGAATTTGGCTGAGAACCCGGAGGTCATGCCGAGCATGTCTTGGGTTACCAGCACTTGTCCGTCGCATCCGGCACCGGATCCGATGCCGATGGTGGGGATATGAAGTTTTTGTGAGATCAAGGTTGCGAGTTTCATAGGCACACATTCCAGCACGAGCGAGAAGGCGCCTGCTTCCTGCACCGCGAGGGCTTCAGAAAGCAGCATGGAGGCCTGTTCTTGGGTCTTACCCATCACGCGGTAACCTCCGAAAGCGTTGATTGACTGGGGGGTTAAGCCGAGATGAGCCATCACGGGGATGCCTGCATCCGCCATCGCGTGGATTTGAGGGCACACACGGGTGCCGCCTTCCAGTTTGACGGCGTTGGCACGGCCTTCTTTCATGAGGCGTCCAGCGTTGTGCAAAGTCTCTTCCACTGACACCTGATATGACATGAAAGGCATGTCAACCACTACCATTGCTTTTTCGGCGGCACGAGCCACCGCGCGGCAATGGCATACCATGTCGTCCATGGTCACGGAGATTGTGTCCTCATAACCCAGGATGACATTACCAAGAGAGTCGCCGACCAGGATGGCGTCCACCCCACCTTCATCGAGGAGTTTTGCCATCGTGTAGTCATACGCCGTCAGTATGGTAATTTTCTTACCTTCTGCTTTTTTCTTTTGAAAAGTCAAAACGGAGTTTTTTGTCATTTCTTTAATACATTCAAAAGGTTCGTATAATTTCGATCAGGATTTTTCTGTTGTGCCATATCGACCAGTTTCAACGAAAGGAGCCGATAGGTCTCACGTGTATCGCCGTCGAGGGCTTCCAAATGCCGTGCCACGGTACCTGTGTCGCCCCGTTCCACCGGACCGGTCAAGGCATCCACGCAGCTGCTGGCAGCGACATTGCCGGCGTTACCTACCAGCAAGGGGCTTAGCAGTTGATGGGCTTCATGAGGGTCGAAGCCGCATCCGAGCAGAAGGTCCTCCCCTTGTTGTTGCAAGGCGCAGACCAGGTTACTTGCCATCACTGCGGCGGCATGATACCTCGCTTTGTCTTCAGAATGGATGACTTTGTATTCGTTGTGGGTGTTGTTCATCCAGGATTTCAAGATTTCGATTCCAGTTGCGTCGCCCTCCATAACAAAAAACTTGCCAAAAAAGACTTCTTTCGCGTCGCGGTTACTGACGGCGCACACAGGATGCAACGAAGCTCGGTGAAAGTCCAGCTGTTCATCGTCCGAAAACACCTTGGAACTCAGCACGCCGCTGCAATGGACGAAGGTCTTTCCCGTGAGGGGGAAACGACGGCATTGTTCCCAGACAGTGGCAATGACATCGTCAGGCACAGTCAGCAGAATCACATCGTTACGGTCAAGGATCTCCTCCAATGTCCTGTAACAACAAGTGTTAGTCCGCGCGGCGGCGTCCTGGGCGTATGACAACTGATGGTCATAAAAGCCCGACAAAGACAATCCATGCGTTGAGAGATAGGCACCAAGAGCGGTTCCCACCTTGCCAGCACCGATGATTCCTATGTCATTCTTTTTCTGAATCATATTTAGGCCACAAAATTAGAGAATTTTCCGTGTTAATGAGCGAAGAATTTCAGAATTATTCAGGTCATTTTCCAAGATTTTAATAATTTTGTGCCTCTTAAAAACAGAACACAAACGTTGAACCTATGTATAAGATTGAAAAACACCCTATCTTGGACATCCCACAGGAAGACCTTGTGGAGTTCCAATATGAAGGCAAGACCATTAAAGGTCAGCGGGGCAAGACCATCGCCGCTGCCTTACACCAAGCTGGTTATCCCGTTCACAGCCACAGCCTTGACGGACGCAACCGAAGCCTCAACTGCGGCATCGGCAAATGCGGTGCGTGTGAGATGCTCGTTGACGGCGTTGTGCGTCGCATCTGCATCACCAAGGTGGATGGAGTGAAGGAAGTATGCCGTATTGACAAAGAAGCCAACGTTCTTCCCGAGCCCAAGGAACAACAGCCCCGTGAGGTGAAGGTTTACAAGACCCAGGTAGCCATCATCGGTGCTGGTCCCGCGGGACTCGCCTGCCGTGAACAGCTCAACGCCTTCGGCATCAGCAATATCGTCGTCGATAACAACGCTAATATCGGCGGACAGTTCAACATGCAGACTCACCAGTTCTTCTTCTTTGAGAAAGAGAAGAAATTTGGCGGCATGCGTGGCTTCGACATCGCCAAGACCTTGGCGGGTGACAACCACGAAGGCATCCTGCTGAACACCACTGTGTGGGACCTCCTCGAAGGCGGTCGTGTGGCTATCAAGAACATCGTCAACGGCGAAGTGGGTTACATCGACGCACAGCATCTTGTGGTTGCCACGGGTGCCGTGCCTTTCATGCCGTCTTTTGAGAACGACGACGTGCCAGGCGTCTATACCGCCGCCGTATTCCAAAAGATGATGAACCAAGAGCACACCCTGTTGGGCAAGAAAGTCCTCACCGTGGGTGCGGGTAACATCGGCTACTTGACCTCGTACCAAGGCATGCAGGCCGGGGCCACCATCAAGGCCATCATCGAGGCCATGCCCCGCGAGGGCGGCTTCCCCGTGCAGGCCAACCGTGTGCGCCGCTTAGGCATCCCGATTATGACGGGTTACACGTTGGTTCGCGCCATCCCCAACGCCGACTTCACTGGCATCACCGGCGCCGTCATCGCCAAATGCGAGAACTTCAAGGCCATCCCCGGCACTGAACAAATCATTGATGACATCGATATCATCAATATCTGCACCGGCCTTATCCCTGACAGCCAACTGTTGGTGAAGGGTCGTGAGGTCTTTGGCCTCAACACCTACGGTGCTGGCGACGCCATCCGCATCGGCGAGGGCACCAGTGCGGTGCTACGCGGCAAGCAGGTCGCATACGAGGTGGCACAAGCCATCGGTGTGCGTTTCAACTATGACGATTATCTTGAAATCTCACGACAATATATCGACTCGCAACAGCATCCCGTGAAGCTTCTTGAGAAGCCCAACCTTCCCACTCCAGAGCGCATGATGCAAAAGGCTTTTGTGCAGGCCGACTGCCTCTATGGCTTCGCCTGCAACCCCTGCTCGTTCAGTTGTCCGCAAGGCGCCATCACCAAACCCTCCACCAGCAGCACCCCCACCATCGACTACAACAAGTGCATCGGTTGTATGCTGTGTGTCTCCAGCTGCCCGGGTCTGGCCATCTTCGGCTACGACGTGCAGAAGTCAACCTGCTTCTTGCCCATCGAATATGAAGTCCAGGAGGGCGCGGAGGTCTTCCTCGTGGATAACGACGGCCAAATGATTGGCGAAGGTGTCATCGAGAAGATCCTCAAGAAGTCGAACAAGACCAATGTGGCTCGGGTGAAGGCCCGTTCGTCGCGGCCCTCAGGAGAGGCCAGCAGGGTGTTTGAGCTGACGGATGTCAGAGGCTTCATCCTGAAAGACCGTTACAATGCCAACAAGGAGCTCACCACTCCTATCTCTTCCAAGAAACTGGCTGAAGGAGAAGGAGAGACTTACGTCCGTCACTGCGAAGACATCAAGCTCGACCGCATCCTCCGCGTCATCGGAAACCGCAAGACCATCTCCGTGGATGAGCTGAAGCACATCACCCGTATGGGTATGGGTCCATGCCGCGGCAAGCGTTGCATCCCACGTGCCCGTCAGATCCTGCGTTCCTACGGCATCGAGTTGGTAGGCGACGCCACACCTCGTGCCCCGCTGTCGAACCAAGTCAGCCTCGGCGACCTCTACAACCCGCACACCAAAGAGACCTTTATCTTCCCCGCGATGAACGGCGTGAAGAAAGAGCAGGTCGAGGTGTTCATCGCCTGTGGTGGTAT
>JAEEII010000202.1 GCA_016281295.1 Bacteroidales bacterium | reverse complement strand
GGCTGGTAGATGTGAACAATGTTGCGATGACTGCCATTGCCAAGGCGAAGCAACACTTTGCACTCACGCAGAAAATTCTGATAGGTCTTGCTGCCTTCATCAGTAACAGTCTCGTTCAACACCCGTATAGCGCGGATGTAGTCCAGCGTGTTGTGCCGGACTTTATAGACCTTGGCGAAACCGCCTTTGCCTAGTTCACCTAACAGCGTATATTCTTTTAAAAAATCCATTGTTTCAGATTTGCTCCCGCCAGACTATTCAACGCAATTGCAATCGTCTTTAAAAACCATGCCAAAAGTACAAAAACTTAAACAAACTGGCACTATTTAAATACATTTTCCTTCATATTTTAGTTATCTCTAACATAACCAAATTTCTGCAAACAATCCAAGATCTTGCTTCCCGTCAGTCTCACTGCCGCACCCGAACCAGCACCGGCTTTAGCATCAATCACCCACAACCTTTCCAAACGCACCGCTACAGCAAGAGAATGGTGGGTGGCGTCGCCTTCAACAAAGAACATGTACCAACCGTCATTGATTTGCTTGTCGTATGTGTAACAGATTTCATCGTTCTTCTTGTATGCGCTTCTTATCCTGCCTCGTTCTGGCGTACCGGTCTTGCCGCCCACATATTCTGGGAATTTGACACCATTCCTCGATTTCTGATTGGCCGCTTCATCGAGCATGTATCCCTTCAGGATTCTCGCTTCTCCAGGTTTCATCAACGGCATCGTCCGTTCCTTACGCAATGACCGTTCATAATCATTGCATTGCATGACATATTGGGTGACAGGCATCTCACCCCCGTTAACCACCGTAGCAGCCACACGGGCCATGTTGAGCGGCGAAGCCAAGAAATCGAAACTCTCGCCTGTCACCACATCGCTGTATCCTTGCCCCCATGCCCATTTCCATTCTGGCACACTCATATTGGTGGACGCTTTGGGCTTCACCTTTCCATCTTTTGGGTCGGGCAACTTCCCTTTGCCAAAAAGTTCATACTTGTCATACGCTTTCTGCTTATTCTTGTCAATCTTTGCATAGTATTTCTCTTCCCATCCCTTGTCTTCCTTGATTGTATAACAATATGGCATGATGCCTCCAATGTTGATTCCTACAGAAGAATACACCTCTTTAAGATTGTCAAACAACTGTTGATCATTGACCAAACTAACAAAATAGCAATTGGAAGACTTAATTATGGCGACATTCATGGCAACTGGGTCATAACCATTCTCTTTTGTCGGTTCAATAGCAATTCCAGCCTTGTTTTTTTCAATGGCGTTGGCATTCGTAATCCTATAGGTCTGGTTTTGGGCAGTCATTCCCATTTCTCTGAAACCGCCCATCGCCGACATCACCTTGGCCGTAGAACCAGGCGGGGTTTGATAGGTGGTTCCCAAATCCCTGTCGGTATAGGTCGACCATTTTGCATCTTTCAGATTGTCGGAATATACGGCGTATGGCCTCCCTTTCCTCCTGGCAATGTCCTCTTCTTCTCGCAGGCGGTCATAGTCCGGCAAGGGATAGTTGGCGGATGCCAAAAGATCGCCATTCTCGGCATCCAACACCACTGCGGAGACACGGAGCAAATTCATGTCCTTATAGGCCTTGCCTTTATACTCTCCTCTCTCCACAAAGTCCGCTATCTGCTTCTGCAATTCCACCTGCAAGGCAGCATCCACCGTGAGGTGCAAGTCGAAGTTGCCCTCCCTAACCTTTTTGTTGTGCTCCTCCACTTTCTTCCCGTCAATGCCATCCTTCAAATAAACCAGCAAATCCGAATAGTCTCTCAATTTTGAAGTCAACTTCGCAGCACGAGGAGCAAGATAGGAACTCTCTTTCAGCCTGTCCGTGTTCAATTCAACCTTCACCGGTTTCCCCGATTCGTCCAACATTGCTGTCTTAAAGTCACGAAGATACGCCAAATGCTGCGCCTCGGCCATGTAACCCGACGGATGGTTCTCATCAAAGGCAAACATGAGACCTTCGTTCTGGTCACCCACCATGAAAAAGAGATACTCGCCAAAAGGATAGTACCGTCTCTGGTGACGCGTCAGCAACCTTGTCAGCTTTTCCTTGTCCAATCCCGCTTGCACACAACTGTTGATATCAATCTCCTTTTTGTCGCCAGTAGCCAACAAGCGATTCTTTCGGTCATAGATCCTTCCCGCATACATATTGTTCACCAACAAGTTGATGCGCGGATTGTAGTCCACCTCAGGGGCTCCTTGGTTGTTGATGACGTAAGCAGGCCGTATCAAGGTGCGGTCACGGTTCCACAACTGATAATACTGCCACACGAGCAAGGTAGAAACGGCGAGAACCAAGAACACCAAAGTGACCATGGCGACAGGATAGCTGTATTGCTCCACTGTCTTTTGCCGCACGTTCTCTTCAACCGCCGTCTCTTCCTCGCGGATGCTGTTGCAAAGGCTTAGCACCACGCCAAAAGCGGCAAGGTTAAGGATCATGCTGACACGACCGAAACTCAAGAAAGGCACCGTCACGCCGGTCAGGGGGATCATGCCCGAACTGCCCAATGCTATGATGAAGAACTGCACCCCGATGACGATGGCGAAGCCCAAACACAGGTAGAAGGCGAAAGGGTGGCCTACCCGATAGCCCACAACTGCCATCTTTCGCAACAATACAAACAAGGCCAGCACCACCATCAACAAACCTATCCATCCCATCTGTTCGCCGATGCTGGACAAAATCATGTCGGTATGGAACGCCGGAATCAGGCTGGGTCTGCTTTCACCCAGTCCCTGTCCCGTCATGCCGCCTGTAGCCATGGCCCACAACCCATTGGCCACCTGACTATTCGACACATCCTTGGCATTTTCACCCAAGTGCTCAATATCCAAGTCGCCCCATGTATTGGTACACATCTCCACGCGGTCGTTAAAGCGCTCCACCGCGCTGCTGTCCTTCACGCCCGGTATCAACTGCATGAGATCGCCGCCGCAAACGAAAACGAAGACTACCATATTGAACAGCAAGGCCGATTCGAACAACTGTTTCCTAAAGCCGAAGTAACCCAGCGCCACCCAAAACACAAACCACAATACGCCGAACAGCAACATAATCAACCTTCCTCCGAGTTGATAGCCAAGCAGCAAGAATCCCGCGAAGGTCAGCACGCCGTAAATGAGCATGGCGAAGTCGCACGTAAAGATACGCTTCCACCGACCCTCTTCGTCCAGATGCTCAAGATTCACCTTCGACTTAATCAAGGAATAGAGCAAGATAAAGGTTATTCCGATGACCAGTCCCGGTCCTAAATCGCCCAAGGCGAGATACATGGCCATCAAGACCGCCAGGCCAATGACAATCCACAACAAAGTCTTCACCTTGCTGCCCATCATGTTCATTCTATGGGGTTGCGAATAGGCGATGATGGTGTCGGCCTGTTGGGTGAAAAACGCAGCCATAAATAGCAAGATGAGGTATTTGGCAATCTCGCTGGGTTGGAACACAAGACTGGCCAACTTCAAGTTCACCTTCATGCCGCCAATGGCCTGGCCGAATGGCGTCCATAGCATGGCGGTCAGAAGCAATGCCAACACGAGCCATCCTATTCCCTTGGGGAGTTTTTCGCAAAGCCTGTCAACGGCCTTGCCCAATCGGGTGATTTGCAACAAATCGAGGAGCAAAAACGGCAACGAGAACAACACCAAGACCATGGCAAGAATCTTTTTCGCCACGTTCGCATCGCCTTTCAAGGTATTGGCCAAACCGGCCACTTTTTGCCGATAGGGACGGAACAACCATCGGAACAGGTTCAACGGAATGTCGAAGCCCAACTTGCCATTGTTTTGATAAAACTTCACAAAATCAACACTTTGCAGCACAAGGCAAACCAACAAACCCAACACCACGCCCTTTCCCATGACGATTCCATTCAATTCGTCATTCAGCGAATCTTGCATCGAGAACATCATCAACACGCACAACACAGAGAGAAACATGCAGACTGCCACCAACCACCCATTGAATCTCTTTTTTCTAATCATCAAGTATAAGAGCAAGCCCCACCATGCTAGCATCACATAAACAAACCATCTCACGACCGTTTTCTCGAACTCTTGTGGCGAACGCACCAAGATGGTCCGATCAGCCTTGATGCGCTTGAGTGTGGCATTGCCAAATAGAGGGACCAAATGCTCCTTTTGCTCAAAAGAGAATTCCATTCCCTTGTCTGGATTGCGCATCTTCCATTTTCCGCCCACCGTACCTTTTGAAGTGCCATACTCATAACCGTGTTTAATGGGCAACACGCTATAGGAAGCCGTGGTATCCAAACCATCAAAGACTGCTACGCCCATAGCATCTGTTGCGACAAATCCGACTACAGCCGGACAAGGCGCATTCAGCGAATCGCGATAATAAGTGGTCAAAAGCACCGTATCGACCCTGCATGGGACCTTGTCATCAATCTTTAGCAAACTTTTCAACCAATTCTCGGAAGGTTTCTTTTCATATACCTTAACCGTCATCTTCCCATTTCCAGAACGAACTGGTTCCTCAATAGGAAATACCGAATCGTTCTGGCCCAGTTTGTCGCATGACGCTTTCAGTCTCGACTGTAGGACGCCTTCTCTAGCAACCGCATCCGCCTTCACCTGCCCGAAAGCACGTTTCTGCAAAGTATAGAGACTGGGCAACTGGCCTTTTTCCTTTTGCCTTTCAACCAGGACAGACGCGATGAAATCGGCATCCTTCTTCGTCTCGGCGTAGCCGTTATTGTAGATGATTTCCGACAATAGCGAAGTGTCGCAATCGGGCGAAAGCACAACCGCCCTCTTGTTTTCAATGTCGTCCACCACCGATTCATCACGACGGTCAACATGGCACAAAAGAGAGATGAACAATCCCACCAAAACCAAGGAGACAATGATTGGCGGCAATACTTCTTTTATGGGCGAGCGTCTATTCATTCAGCGAAACGGAATCGATTATGGGTATTGTATCTTGAATTTGATTATTGAGTTTTTCAATCGAGTCATACAGAAATGCCAGACTGTCTTTATAACAACTCACCTCTTCTTTTTGGACCTCTTTGAGTTTGTTGATCTTATGATTCATCCCTGAGAAAACGACAAGCGTTCCTGCCAACGCTCCAAGGACTAGACAAGCAACGGCCAAAGGCCAAGTC
>JAEEII010000201.1 GCA_016281295.1 Bacteroidales bacterium | reverse complement strand
TACTCCGGCTTTTTGGAGGGGCATCCTATGTACGCCTCATGGCACCTGCTTAAAGACCTTCACGAAATGATGGAGAAGGAAGAAGAGTTGATTTTTGTGCATAAAGGCGAGGTGATAAGTGCAGAGAAACTCAATGAGATAGAACATTTTGATGAAGCATGGCAAGTTAAGGAGTATGTCAACGAAGTATTGAGACCGAACAATCTGTTCTGGCCAACGGATTCCGACAACTGGCCTTTCATCGTGCTGGGAAGAGGCAAATATGTGGCACACTTTCATTCCGACATTGAGCATCTTTTGACTATGGTGTGGTACGATGGCGATATAGACACAACCAAACCGTTGAAAGAGATAATCGAGGAGAAAACAAGGAGTATTGAGTATAAGAAACATTGCAAGTTTTTTGACATAGATAACCTTTAGAAACGATGCCAAACTATAAGGACAAAGCAATCAACGCGGTATTCTACGCGCATCCCGATAGGCTTCAAGAACTTATCGACGAGGGCAACTTCCCCCAGGAGTTGCTTGAGGATGTTGGCTTATTGACCAGGCCGTTTCCCATCTGGAGAATAACCCAGTGCTGGGAAGAGGCGATGGGTGATGATGCTTCTGCATATCGCGAAAAAAAGAAGGTGGCGGACTTTATGGCTCGCAACAAGGCCGTGAAAGAGATATTTCAAAAAGCCTTTAACGTGGAATTTGCTCCTATTGACTATCAGTCATACTGGGAAAATTTCTATGCCAATGACCCTAATGAGTCAGACGAAGACAACATATCTGCCCAAGAGACGGTTGCTTTGGCCAAATACGGAACAACTCCGTTGGATATTGAATTGTATTGTGCGGTTGAGAAGTTTGACTTTCCGCGAGTGAAGGAATTACTTGAAAAGGGGGCAAACCCACGGGCATCTACAGAGGTTAATGACGAGTCCGATGAAGGCTGTATGACCAGAATAGACACGGAATGTTCCTATCTTTGTACCTGCCGACTGAGCTTTGCATGGAACCCCAAAGAGAATGATCCTGTCGGAGATGACGAAATAGGGGACCTCATCGGATGGGCTGCACATGAAACAATGTATAGGCTTTTGGAGAAATACGACCATGAGTGAAATGAACACACAATAAGGTATGGTAAGTTACAGACTAAATAAAGTAGCAAAAGATTTGAATGTTGGAATCAAAACCCTCGTGGAATACCTTGCAAAGAAAGGACATCAAGTGGATGATGCTCCCAACACCAAGATTAACGAGGCGCAATATGAGTTATTGGCCACGGCATTCCAGTCAGAGCGTAAGGTGAAGGAGATGTCGCTTCAGGAGAAGAAGCCCAAACCGAGACCCAAAAGAGTCTTTGCTGAACCTAAAGAGGAGAAAGCCTGGCATCCAACACCGAGGTATCAAGGACTTGATAGCCAAAATACCAGAAAAGAATATGGCTCTTCCGCAAAACCAGTAAGAATAGGAAGAAACTGACACCAATACACAAACACCAATAAAACAAGTTTATCATGGCAAAGAAAACAGCAACCACCATCGAAGACAATTTGCAGGCTCTAATCGGACTGCGTTATTTCACCCAGGAAGTGATGGAGAGAGACTCGGATGTTCCCCTGGGCGACACCCTTGAGTATGTTGACAAAAAGATTGCGGCGCTTATTGCAGAGAAATATAGCGATGCGAAAAAGACCAAGAAGGCTGTTGTGGAAAAGGAACCGGCTAAAAAAACTGCTGTAAAGAAGGAGTCTGCCAAGAAGGAAGCACCCGCCAAGAAGCAGACTAAAAAAGTCGCTGCCAAGAAAGAACCCGTCAAGAAGGTCGCTGCCAAGAAGGAGGCCGTAAAGAAAGCTCCGGCCAAGAAAGCCCCAGCGAAAAAGGCCAAAGCCAAGAAATAGCCCTTCCCATGCTGACCATCCGACACATCCGACACTGGTACGAGCCGAGACTTCCGCACGCGGTATTCTTGGATGGTCTCTATGCCGGTATGTTGAAGGATGACCAGCTCCAGCTCAACGCCCCTCGCGGCAACTACGACCTCAAAGTCCAGTTCGGTGGCCGTGTTCCGATAGGCAAGAGAGGCAAAAGCATTGATATTTCGGTATCTTCGACGAAGCAAATCGAAGTCCCCAGCATTGGCGATGTCGAATGTGTGTTCCACGACCGTGAGCGTCTGTGGAACATACTCTTCGACATAGACCTCATAGCCTGGGTGGTATCGTGGTTTGTCACGATGCCTCCATTCTACAAGATAATCTCCGACGCATTCTTCGCCGTGTGGCTGGTGCGATTGGTGCTGATAAGGAAAAGATATTACAAGATAACAACCAATAATATTGAAATATGAAAATAGAAGACGCAAAAAAACTTCAGGAACTAATGACCAATAGGGAAATCAACGAGAAAGTTCTTAAACTTTGGAAGAGTGACGCAAGTGCTCTATTTGTAACTTGTCTTGGTTCCTCCACATTTTATTCTAAACCTGGACAAGGCATCAGCACTTGTGATGAGTTGTTTGCTAAGGATATTGAGGCAGCACTTGTGGCTCAAATAAAAAGGTTTGATGACCAGATAGCTGCATTATAGATGAGCGATGGAGAAGTTCTCGGCGGAAGCGGTATATGACATTATGACACAAATCCCGAAAGGGAAGGTGGTGACATACGGAGAGATTGCCGCCCTGATGGGTCAACCGCAGAAGTCCGGCCATGTGGGAGTGGCGATAAAAGGAGCGTTAGAGCGCGGACTGCCGTGCCACCGAGTGGTATTCTCCGATGGAGGTCTTGTTCCAGGATGGATGGAGCAGCCGGAACTACTGAAAGCCGAGGGAGTGGTAATCAAGAAAAACGGCAAGGTTGATATGAGACAGAGCGCATGGAGGCCGTTGGAAACAATTAAATGAAGGTATGGGTATTCATATTACGGACATAGAAAAGAAGATTGCAAGGC
>JAEEII010000200.1 GCA_016281295.1 Bacteroidales bacterium | reverse complement strand
GGTTCTCAAGACGTTACGTAATCACACGGGCATAGACATCGCCGCTCCGAAAGGCACGCCCATCTACGCCACGGCTGATGGCACAGTCTCCCGCGAAAATCCCGGTTCCGGCTACGGTATCTGCGTGCTGCTGAACCACGGCTACTCCTACCAGACGCTCTATGCCCACATGTCGAAGGCCGCCGTGAAACCCGGACAAAAGGTGAAACGAGGCCAACTGATTGGCTACGTGGGCTCTTCCGGCATGTCCTCTGGCACACACCTGCATTACGAGGTCATCAAAAACGGCCAGCCTGTCAATCCGATTTATTACTTCTACATTGACATTACCCCCGAAGAGTATAATTCACTGTTGGAGTCCTCCAAGAAAATCAACCAAGCGTTGTCATAGTGTCAACGGAATCAGTTTTTAAGACATACATTTTTGGAAGTATGAAGTCAAATGTCTTGTTTTGGGCAATGTTATTATCTGTAAGTCTTTGTTCTGCCCAGCATAGATGAAAACCAGATTGACAAGTATGTTTTTTGTTACAAAACTTTCGCTGAATCAGAAAAAGTTGTATTTTTGCAACCGCAACAGCCATTTCGGAAATGGCTGTTGCGTAAATTAAAATTCAATAGTTCAATAATTTATGATGTAATAAAAGATGAGATTCTATGACAGGGAACAAGAAATAGACTTTCTGAGGGAAAGTCGGGAAACGGCTGAAAAGGTGGCCCGTTTTACGGTGGTGACCGGTCGGAGGCGTATCGGCAAGACAACACTGATAAGGGAGGCTTACAAGGATGCCCCCTTTGTGTATTTCTTTGTGGCAAGGAAGGCAGAATCGGATTTGTGCGAGGTGTATCTGGAGGAAGTTAGCGAGAAGCTGGGCATCCCCACATTAGGCAGCAGCAGACACTTTAGAGACATTTTCCGCTTCCTGATGGAACTGTCGCAGAGCAGGAGTTTCACGCTGGTAATTGACGAGTTCCAGGATTTTTTCCGGGTGAACAAGGCCGTTTACAGCGAGATGCAGGACATTTGGGACAAGTACGAAAAGACGTCGAAGATCAACCTGGTGGTGTGCGGCAGCATTTACTCGCTGATGCAGAAGATTTTCAAGAATAAGAAGGAGCCGCTGTACGGGCGGAATACGGGCGAGCTGAGGCTGAAACCTTTTAGACCTTCAGTACTGAAGCAGATTATGGCGGACGCAAATCCCAACTATAGCAAGGACGATTTGTTGGCACTGTTCACGTTTACGGGCGGTGTGGCTAAGTATGTGGCTCAACTGGTGGACGGAGAGGCACTGGACAAGGATGGCATGATAAGGCACATTATCAGTCCCAATTCAATCTTTCTAAATGAAGGTAAGAACAACCTGATAGAGGAATTTGGAAAGGACTACGGCATTTATTTTTCCATCCTCTCGTGCATTGCACGGGGTAAGAACACCCGCAACGAAATAGAAGATGTAATAGGCAAGGAGGTGGGCGGTTATCTGACTAATCTGGCAGAGGAATATGAACTGATTAGCAAGCGACAGCCTCTGTTTGAGAAAAGTGCCAACAAAAATGTGCGCTACGAGTTGGACGACGTGTTCTATAGTTTTTGGTTTCGCTTTATCTTCAAGTATAGCTATGTTGTTGAGATTGAGAACTATGCGAAGTTGCAGGAGATAGTGATGCGTGACTACAACACCTTCAGCGGGCTGATGCTGGAGCGATATTTCCACCGTGTTGCAGTGGAGTCGGGCGAGTTTACCCGTATAGGCCGCTGGTGGGACCGTAAGGGGGAGAAGGAGATTGACATGATTGCGGAGGATGAACTGTCGAAACGTGTGACGTTCTATGAAATCAAGCGCCAGATGGAGGATATCAGCATCGGTGTGCTGAAACAGAAAGCGGAAGTGTTCCTGCAGGCGACGCACGAGTTCAAGAAGTATGATATCTCATACAAAGGGCTGTCGATAGAAGAGATGTAGTGAAAATATTAGTACTTTTGCGCTTCCGTATAAAACCCGAATCTATTAAAATGCAGTACGAGTACGACAGTTTGAGAAAGTTTGTTGCAATAGCCGTTATCGCGTTATTGTTTACTGCTTTGCTGGTATCTTGCAAGACCAAGTTCGACCACCCCGACAAGCAGATTTTCCACTATAACGAATCTTCCGGCATCCTGTCATTGGATCCGGCGTACGCTTCAGGTCAGTCCACGATATGGCCGTGCAACCAACTGTATAACGGCTTGGTGGATATGGACGAGAATCTACAGGTGGTGCCAGCCATAGCGAAAAGCTGGACGATTTCCGATGACGGGAAAACCTACACGTTCATCCTGCGCGATGATGTGCAGTTCCATCAGACGGAATACTTCCCGTTTAACAAGCCGCGATATGTCACCGCATCCGATTTCGTCTATAGTCTCGGGCGCATTCTTGATCCCGAAGTGGCCTCGCCGGGGGCGTGGATTTTCCAAAAGGTGAAGCGCGACAAGGACGGTAAGCCCGCATTCAAAGCGTTGAATGATACGGTTTTCCAGATTGAACTCTCCGAGCCGTTTCCGCCGTTTTTGGGGATTCTGACGATGAAATACTGTTCCGTGGTGCCGCACGAGGTGGTGGAACGCTACGGCAAGGGTTACCGCAAATATCCCGTCGTCACGGCACCATGACCAAT
>JAEEII010000199.1 GCA_016281295.1 Bacteroidales bacterium | reverse complement strand
ACGGGGTAGTTCCAGTATTTCATCACCTGGGCCATCGCCGTAGCCACGCAACCCGTGAGGGCACGCACGCTTGACCCAAACTCAATGCGGGAAGGACAGCTATCGTTGTATGGAGCATCCTGATCCCACTGGGTGGTTATCATGGGCTCCAACGCCGTCAGCGAACGAGGAGTACCACCGCCATCCAGCAGTTGTTGCCATTCTTCGTTTCTCTCCCCATCTTTCTCCTTCCTCAACTCTTCGATTTGCTGTTGCCAGCCGTCGAGCCACCAGCTCATGGCGGGTCCCACCGTGCCACGCATAGCGTTGTTGTGGAACGAATAAGCCAGCACCGGACGCACGCGGTCATCAGCTGCTACAATCACGAAACCTTTGTCTTCGGCCGGAGCGAAAATGTAAAATGCGTCCCAACAGATGTCAAGTCGGTACATGGGGGCGTTCAATTCCCCCACAGCCTTGTCGTGGTGAAGGTTCCAGAAAGTGCGGGCCACCTGCTCGGCGGTCTGGGGAGTCACCTCTGCGGCCTGTACCGCCAGCGGGAACACTGCGAGAAAAACAGCGGCGACCACACTTGTTCGAAACATCATTCTTTTCATGTTTGAATGTTTTAAGGTTTTTGAAAGCGGATAATATGGTCTATTATTATTCGTAGTGCGAAATTTTTTGCAAAAATAGAATAAAAACGACAAAATAGTACTCTTTATTGCGTTGCATCGGTGCTTGTCACGCTCCGTCAAGGGCAAGTGTTTGGTGGAATGGCGCAACAGCGTACGGTTATAATGTCCCTTCAGAGGCAAAACAATCAATCTCCTCCAATGCCCCCGTTTCCGAATCAATAATAAACCCTCGCACCACGATGTCCTTCGGCACAAGCGGGTGGGTGCGGATGGTTTCCACGGTCTTGCGGACGGAGGTCGGAGTGTCCTTGAAGCCCTCCAACCAGTGGTCAAGGTTGATGCCGCATTTGCGGATGGTGTCAAGCGTTTCGTCGGTCACACCGCGGGCAATCATCTCGTGGTGGAAATGGTCGTAGCTCATGTGGCAGGCACCGCAATGCGAGTGCGCCACCACCATGATTTCTTGCACGCCCAGCTCGTAGATGGCCACAATCAAACTGCGCATGGCTGAATCGAAGGCGGAGATTACCAGACCACCTGCATTTTTGATGATCTTTGCATCGCCATTCTTCAGTCCGAGCGCGGCAGGCAGCAGTTCCGTCAGCCGTGTGTCCATGCACGACAGCACCGCCAGTTTCTTGTCGGGGTACTTGTCGGTGATATACTTCTCGTAGCCCTTTTGCGCCACGAACGTCTTGTTGTATTCGATAATTTGGTCGATCATAATGCTTTAGAACAGAAAACGAAATGAATAGATACTCTTATTCCAACGAAATTGTACAGGCTGATTTCAAACACCTTTTTCTGACTTCACTGCACTCTTCGGCCATACTTTCTTTGCCCTTTTTTTAGACTTAAAATATCGACACCTTTATTTTCTCCACAATCTGGTCGAAGTATGGCTGCTTGATACGGCTGATTTTACGCACTACATCGCGTTCTATGTCTCCCATTATCAGCTGGCATTTCACATAGCTTTGTTTGCTTAATGGCTTTGTCAGCATCTCGTTGGAAAGGGTGAAACTGTATTGCGGATTATAATCTTTCGACGAAATCATGCACAAATAGATATAGCCCTCGTTCTCCTGCAGTTCATTATTTGAAATAATCAACGCTGGATGGGGCTTGAATGAACCATCTGGAAACATAAAATTGACCTCAACGACGTCACGCTGTTCGTATTTCATAGGATGTTAGATTTTGTTTTCGTTCAACCAGCGGGCCATATTATTTCTTGATGTGCATAGGAAAGCTTGTCGTTCCTCTTCCGCTGTCCACTCGCGCTCTTTCGCCTCTTCTTGAGACTGCGAAATGTGAAACACGTCCCCTAACGAGCGTATCAACGCCACAACACTCTGCGCCACCTTACTGCGCCCATCGTAAGTTATTGTTAATGTTGCCATATTTTATCTATTTTTATTCGGCAAAAATACTAAAATATTTTGAACAGCAAAATAGTGTTTTTATCGTTTGTTCAATCGTCTGACTGCTTATCAAGGATTACAATACAACCCGTGACTACGGGCAATTTTGCTGATGGTCTCTTCAGGCAAGCGGTGCTGTTCATTCGCTTGAAAACCTTTTCGCTTAACATGCTACTTTGATCTTGATGATTCTTGTCCTTCGTAAGTTTGTTTTTTCATATTGGTGGGGTTTCCCCTTGGATTACTTTATTCCACACGGCGATATTTAAATCTCCATCCAACATGTGTCGGTCCGTTATCTCCAAATTGACGGTACATTGTTTCGGGAAGACCTTGATCGTTATATTCATATTCCCATATTTCGGGACCTTCACTAAAGCGTGTCATATTGTTTTTCGAGAGGTTGCGAATATGTGCTGGATATGTAGTACCCATTTGAAAAATCGGTTCGTAGATAAAAGCATTGTCCATGTTAAAGTTTGGACGTGGTTTATTATCATATTCGAAATCCAAAGTACCGAAGTAAAACACCCCTGTTGGTTCGCCGACCAAATCTAATTCCGACGTGCGGTAACGTTCACGCACTACATTTCCGGCATCATCATATTCGAGGATGGCATATAATTCGTCACTGTAGGGTGAATAAATACTGTCAAGACGTCCATTATGGTAACCGTAGCAGGTAATATTGTCGCCATATTCCGTCCTTACTAGACGATTTTTATTGTCATAATAGAACAATATATCGGGATGCCATAAGTGGTCGTCGGGGGTAACTGTTTGTATTATTCTGCTTACGTGACCGTTCTGATACACAATGGAATCCACATACGTCGAATGTTTTACGCCAGGCCACTCCTCATACGTACAGTGGAGAGTCCTTTTAACAAGACGGTTGTTTTCGTCATATTCATACGTGGCCTCATAATGGTTGTTTTCATCGCTGTACCGGGTGATTTCCTCAACAATATATCCAGTGCGATTTGCGGGCAAGGGCCACTCCTGTTCTGGCACGTCAGGAGTTGGGTCTGGTGTCGGATTGTCGGGGGTACAAGCCGCAAAGGCGAGCATTGCCAAGCACATCATCAGCATCTTTTTCATAGCATTAATTATTGGTTTATAACTATATTAACGAAACATACTGTCATTTCTGTTTCTTTTTTAAGATTTCGACTGCAAAGATACACTTTTTCCAACGAGCAATCATCATTTCACTGCATTATTCCAACATTTATCCGATAATACTTCTTCCTGATCACCACCAATCGCACCAGCCAGATGACAAAGAAAGCATCGGACAGGATTTTGTAGAGCGGGGGCAGGGTGACGAACCACGAGACTACCCAGAGAACGAGGTCGATGTCGAAGAGGATGTTCCACAGCCGTTCGCGGTCGTGGAACTCGCAGAGAACGTCTCCTTCTTGCGGCACCTCCACCTGTGCGGTGGAAGAGACTGACAAATCGAGGCTTTTGCCGCTTTTGCCCAGCGGAATAAGCCCGCCAAACTGCACCTTTAGACTGTAGCTACCCGCCGGGATTTCAATGCGCAAGTCGTGGTCTTTCATCATTCCGACGTATAGTCCGTTGATGAAGACTGCATGCGGCAACTTCGGCTCGTACCAATGGCGGTTATGATGTATGGTGAGGGTGGGCACAATCTCCTTTTTCCAATTTGTCATAATTCAAGTCAATGCACCAGCATCGCTGGCGCAAAAATAGAAAAGTATCATTTACAAACTGTTTGTCAATCGTGTGGTGCATCGCCTCGGAGAGGTGTCACGCACGAACTGCAGGTCGCATCTCTCCGAGATGCTTACTCTGACTGTGCCTGTCTGTCACCACACTACGCGCTATCGCGCTTGTATGGTGTTAATTGTGCCTGTCTGCACGTCTCATGCCTCCGGCATGGTGCTGATGTCGATGCAAAGTACTTCTTAACGTGAAAGCACCCTCACGAGGGTGCTTTGTATTATCAGCAAATCTATTTCAGTCGTCGCCTCGGAGAGGCGATACGCACGCAGTGCAATTAACACCATACAAGCGTAGCGCAGTGTGGTGAAAACGGATGCGCACGCGCTATGAGCATCTCGGAGAGATGCGACTGACACAATAATCCGACCATCTCTCCGTTACTATCATACTATAAACAAAATAATAACAACTATAAAAAAAACTATAAATAAAATTATGAGTTACACACAGACATCCTATCACATCATCCTCCGCACACACTGCAGCATTCCCGCCATAGTCGAAGATCACGAGCGAGAGCTATACTCTTACATGCTTGGTTTCATCAACAACAAAGGAGCCCGTCTTTATCGTATCGGCGGTATGCCCGACCATGTGCATCTTTTCGTATCTCTGCCTGCGACCTTGGCAATGTCCAAGTTTGTCCAAGAGCTCAAAATCTCCACCAGCAAGTGGCTCAAGGCAAATCCTCATTTCCCGCTTTTCGACGGCTGGACGAAAGAGTACTCCGGCTTTTCATACAATCTTCGCGACAAAGACATGATAGTAGGGTATATCGCCAAGCAGAAGGAGCACCATCGTCACGTGACATTCGCCGAGGAGTACCGACAATTCCTCGTCGAGAACGGCGTTGAGATAAAGGAGGAGTATTTTCTCCAGAACTGATTATCGCATCTCTCCGAGATGCCTGCTCTGACCGCGCCCGTCCGCGTCACCACACTGCGCTTCGCTTGTATGGTGTTAATTGCGCCTGTCGGTGCGTCTCATGCCTCCGGCATGATGCCGTCGCCGATGTATAATATCCTACAAACTAATTTCCTTACACATTCTTTCAATCAACTCACCGTGCTGCGGGTACAGCTTCAGCAATTCGTCCTTCTTTGCCAACTCGAAGTTCTCGAAACGGAAGGCCGGACCGACGGCACATCCGACGAGGCAGAAACCGCATTTGGAAGGGATCTCGGCGGCAAACCACTGCTCCGGTTGGATGATCACCTGCATTTCGTTCTGCTCGGAAAGTTGATGGGTAGTCAGGGTTCCGTCTGGGTCGATTACATAGATGTTGAGCGGATCGCCCGCGTGAAAATACCAGATTTCCACCATATTGTGCAGACGATGGAACGCCGATATGTCGTTAGCGGTCAGCATGTAATAGATGGTGGAGATTGGCTTTTCGCCCGTTTCGTCGTTGCCATACAACTGGCGGTAATAACCCCCTTCCGGATGCGGAACGAGGCCCAGTTTTTGGATGTATTCCGTCGCGTCCATACTTATTTCAAATTAAGGTTTTCTCCCGCATTTACTTATCCGCACCTTCAATCGCAATTGTGCGTCTGTGGCAAAGGTCTTAGTCCTCCTTGACAATCGGATATAACTCCACGAATTCCCCTTGGTGACTCTTGCCATCATTCAGAAGCTCCGCGAATTTTTGTCCCACGGTGTCGATGTCGTGGAAGCCGGGGAGGCTCATGTTGTCGTTCAAGTCGGTGGTGGTGGGACCCGGATGCACCGAGAAGATCTCCACCGGAAGGTTGTTCTGCTGGAACTCCATAGCCATCACGCCCATCATGGCATTCTGTGCGGCTTTGCTCGTGACGTAGGCCAACGGATGCCAGTAGGGGCTGATTTCCGACGGCACGGTGACGTTGACGATGCGGCCGCTGTTTTTCGCCATCACGGGAATCATCAGCTTGGTCAGGGCGAAAGTGCCGATGAAGTTTACGTCAAGAGTCTCGCGGATGTCAGCCAATTCCGTGTGCTGGCTATCCACACTCATGTCGCCCGGGATGCCGGCATTGTTGATCAACAGCGAGAGCTCGGGATATTGCTCGTTCAGCTCGCGGGCGGCCTGCTCCACGCTGGCAAGGTCGGCCAGCTCGATGTGTACCCAGCCGGGCACTTCAACGCCTAATGCGGTCAGTTTACTAATCGCCTCTTCAGCGCGTACCTGATTCCTCGCTCCGACGATGATTCTCCAGCCGCTCAGTCCAAGATGTTTGGCAATACCAAATCCGATGCCTTTATTGGCACCCGTTATGAATGCAATTCTTTCCTTCATTGTTTTTGAATCGTTTGATAATTCAGCGAAGTTGCAGTTTCTGCTTAGACGTATGGGCTCAATAATGATTATCTGAGGCGATTGAAAGTAGTTGTCCAAATAAACGTGTATTCCGGCCCTGTTGACGTGTATCGCGTAATCAACTGATCTTCGTCAAGGGTCAGGACTTCTTCGTCGTAGTCTTTATAATCATAATCATCGTTTAGGTTACTTCTCCCATTAGTGAAATGAATTATCTTTTTGTCATCTGATAATTTCCAATCCCACGTCTCTACATAGTCACCCACATCAATATAGTTGACTTCAGTGTATTGTGACATAGTCCCGTCTCTTTTGAACTCTCTGATTTCCATTGTCAGGTTGGTAGGAGGTTCCTCAACGGTCCACACATCGTTGGGATCAGCATTGCTGATTCTTTCTCTAATGGCCGATTGATATTCCCATTTGCCGACAAGTCCATCTTTATCTTTGT
>JAEEII010000198.1 GCA_016281295.1 Bacteroidales bacterium | reverse complement strand
CCATGCCATAAACCGCTGATGAGGAAACAAAACCACAAATTGAAATATTTCCGTGCCTCGGTCTTCACGCGGCTGCCGCCTAAGGGGAAATACAGATAATTCTTAATGAACACACTGAAAGTCTGGTGCCAACGTCTCCAAAACTCTGAAATCGTGGTAGATACGTATGGGTTGTCGAAGTTCTCGGGGAACTTGAAGCCCATCATACGACCCAATCCGATGGCCATGTCGCTATAGCCCGCAAAGTCGAAATAAATCTGGAAGGTAAACGCAAAGATGGTGATCCAGGCCGTCGTGGAGTCCAGCACGGCGATTTTGCTGGCGATGTCGGCAAGTTGTCCGGAGGTCAGCACATCGTAGTTCGATGGGCCAAGCACTTGATCCACCTGAAAACCAATGACATCCGCAATGAGAATCTTTTTGCAAAGACCAATCACAAAGCGATAAAAACCCTGTAAACGGTCGGTATATAAGGACTCGCGGTTTCTTATCTGGTCCGCAATGTCGCAATATCGTACGATGGGACCCGCAATGAGCTGTGGGAACATGACGATATAAAGCATGTAGTCGCTGAGCCTCTCCATCGGCTCGTTGACTTTACGGTAGGTGTCAAGGGTATAAGTGACACTTTGAAATGAGAAGAAAGAAATGCCGATGGGCAGCAGGATCTTGGTCCAGGTGAGACTCTTGAACCCCATCCACCCCAACACGGCGTTCAGGTTCTGCATCGTGAAGTTGCCGTATTTGAAATAGAACAGCAGTCCGATGCTGATGGCGATGGAGATGCCGCAGAGCAGCTTCTTCATTCCGGGTTTTTCTGTCTTGTTCATCCAACGCACCAGATAGAAGTTGGCGATGGTGGAGAGGATGAGCTGGATGATGAACTCCGGCGCGCCGTAAGCATAAAACACCAAAGAGGCAAACAACAGGAAATAGTTGCGGATTTTCTTCGGAAGCAGGAAATATACCAGAAAGAAAATCGGCATAAAATAAAGAAGGAATATGTTGCTGCTGAATACCATGGTCGCTGGGTTAAGGATGCAAAGATAGGTTATTTAATGATTCGGATTGTTTTTTTCTGCGGGGATGTAGTCGCACGGCTGTGCTTTCTTTGAGCGGGATGCTGTCTCGCAAAGCGGGAAGGAAGTATTCCGGAGCATAGCTCACCGCTTGGTTGGCCTCTTGTCGCAAGGCTTCCTCAAGGCTGAAATGATACTCCTCGGCTCGTTGTTCGACAGACTTCAACCACGAAGGATAATTCTTGATGTCTTCCACCAACTGGGCTTTTGTCTTTTGTATCTCTTCATCGTCATAACATAGTTTTATCAGGGCTTTTTTACTGAAATCATTACTTAACTTATACAGTGTTGAAGAGCTGTAAATCAGCATGATAACATCTGAGCTAAGCAGCTCTTCAACGAGGTCCACCTCTTCGGTGGAGTGATGTAGTTTGTCGAAATGAATCGTGCTGTTATAGTACCAATAGGGACAAGAAGAAAAGATGGAGTCCATAGGGGTTTGGGCGCAGATGTTCCAGAAGAAGGAGTCGCCGATGGTGATCATCTTAGGTTTGACGGCTCCGGGGATGGCTCGTAGTTGGATGTCGGCATATTGTTGCGGTAGTTTTTTTAAAGGTCTCATCAGGTTGAGCAGGCTTTCTAAGTCATCGTCGGGTTTCCTGATTTTCCCGGGTTGGTGTGGCCCTATCTCCATACGGTTCATCTTTATGCCTTGTTTGGCTTCGATATAACGGTAGATGCTGTCGGCGGCGTATATTGCCGCGAGGTTGCTCCAATGGGTGCCTTTTTGCGGAAACAGCAGGAAATCGACGGTGTCTTTCATCTGGAGAAACCATTGTTCCATGTTGATATGGTTGATGCCCATGGCCTCGAACTTAGCCTCATAATAGTCTCTGGCACTGAGCTGTTTGCCTCTTTCGGGGTGTGCGTCTTCGGGCAGGTATTCTGGATAGATGAGGTCTTTGCCCGGGGCTTGGCATACAAAAAGGGTGATGCCATGCCTTTCAAGAATGTGTTGCAGTTGGTAGAGGCGCAACGCCTCTTTGTCGAATTCCTTGGCCATGGTCAGCGAGTCCATCTTTTGCGAGTAGGTGCCGCCATGGTAATAGTCTTCCACAAACCAAGGCTCATACATCCATCCTTCTTTACCAAAACTCAGCACTCCGGGCTTCACGAACGTTTTTTTGTAGAAATCCCATAAATATTGGTTATAGAGCCTTATGACTGCCGGTCGGTAACCAAAATGGTGTTGCAGGTATCGTTCCAGTTTTTTTTGGTATTGTCCGTTACGATAGTCTTTCCAGGTCAATTGTGGCTTGTTGATAGGCTCGGTAACGCCCGCGAGGGGTTTGACGGGAGGGAAATGAAGATGCTCTTGCAGCATGGGCGCGAAGGCTAACACCGCAAGGATGCAAAACAAGATGTGTGGAATCCGGTCTTTCTTCATTAATATTTAAAATTGCAAATGTATAAAATTATTATTTTTGTACCCATGAAAATCACACCTATTGAATTACTATCTCCCGCTAAGGATGCGGAAGTCGGCATTGCGGCCATCAATCATGGGGCGGATGCTGTGTATATAGGCGGGCCTGCTTTCGGGGCACGCGAGAAGGCTGGGAACTCCATACAGGATATAGAACGCCTCTGCCGTCATGCCGCCTTGTTTGATGCCAAAGTGTATGTCACGTTGAACACCTTGTTATATGATAGCGAGTTGGAACGTGCCAGGAAAATTGCACTGGAATGCTGGGATGCCGGTGTGGATGCCCTCATTGTACAGGATATGGCGTTGACGCAGATGGGTTTGCCTATCCCCCTTCATGCCAGCACGCAGTGTAATAACATGACGGTCGAGAAGGTTAAATTCTTGGAGCAAGTAGGCTTCTCCCAAGTGGTGTTAGGACGCGAGTTATCTATTGATGAGATTCGTGAGATTCGGCGGCAAACCACGGTTCCGCTGGAGTTCTTTATTCATGGGGCCTTGTGCGTGAGCCATAGTGGTCAGTGTTATCTGAGTCATTATATCGGCAACAGGAGTGCCAATAGAGGGGCTTGTGCGCAGCCGTGTAGATTGCCTTGGGATTTGGTGCCCCCCCCCGACCCCCCCAGAGGGGGGGAGATGTCTCGCGGGGGAGTCCTTATCAAAGATAAGCACCTGCTTTGTCTGAAAGATTTGAATAACAACCATAACCTTGAAGAACTGATGGATGCTGGCATCACCAGTTTTAAGATTGAAGGCCGGTTGAAAGACGCTGATTATGTGAAGAATATCACTGCTTTTTATCGTCAAAAGATTGATGCGATTTTGGAACGGCGACCTGAATATGCCAAGGGGTCTGTCGGTCATTGTCAATATAATTTTGAGGTCAATCCTGAAAAATCGTTCAATCGAGGCTTTACCGATTATTTCATCCACGGTCGTCAGCCTAACATCGGCTCGCCAGATACCCCGAAATGGAGGGGTGAATATATCGGCACCGTGAAATGGTGCAATTCCGTGCAGATGGAAATTGCCATGGATGCGGCGGAGGAGACGATGTGCACATCGTCTCTACATAATGGCGATGGACTTTCATTCCTGAACGCAAACGGTGAATTGATCGGCATCCGCGCCGACGTGGTGCGTCCCGGTGGTAGAGACGATGTGCACATCGTCTCTACAAACAAACCCCATGGCGCCACCCGCGGCACCAAAATCTACCGTAATTATGACATCGAATGGCAAAAACAGGTGGATGCCTCGAAAGGGAATCGAAAAATGGACATTGACCTTGTTCTTTCGGAAACCGATGATGGGTATGAATTATTTGTTGGTAGATGTGGTGGTAGAGACGCAAAATTTTGCGTCTCTGCAACAACAACCGAAAAATGTGAAAAAATCGTTGCCAACAATCCCGAAAAGGCCACCGAAAACATCCGTAAGAAGGCTATGCAGTG
>JAEEII010000197.1 GCA_016281295.1 Bacteroidales bacterium | reverse complement strand
TGAGAGACGTGGTGAATTGCTTAAAAAGAGGACATTGACATCATTGATAAACACCTTCCAATCTGCAATGAGATGGAATGCAAAGTTGTGAATTGCTTAAAAAGAGGACATTGACATCATTGATAAACACCAATATATCCACAGACACGCTTCCACCGACAGTTGTGAATTGCTTAAAAAGAGGACATTGACATCATTGATAAACACCAGGAGGATATTTTCGTTTGCGTCGGGGCAGGTTGTGAATTGCTTAAAAAGAGGACATTGACATCATTGATAAACACCGATGAATGTGTGGTTTGATCTTTCCATGTGTTGTGAATTGCTTAAAAAGAGGACATTGACATCATTGATAAACACCACGATCATCCAGAGCGCTCATCTTCAAGGGTTGTGAATTGCTTAAAAAGAGGACATTGACATCATTGATAAACACCCCAATCGTAATAAATTGATGATAGTTAATGCTTTGCAGGTTTTCAATGGTAAAAAAATCCCGTTCTGTTGGGCGGGATTTTTTGTTGAGTGATGATGTTTTTTCAATTCTAGAAAGTAATCAGAATAGTTCAAGTTGCTGTCCGGGGGCGTTGGGTTCTACTTCCTTGCGACAGGTGTATAGCTCGATGTCGCCAAATTGTTTGTCGGTGATAGTGAGACAACCCACTTGCCCGTATTGGGGTAGCATGGCACGGACACGGCGCAGATGTACGTCGGCATTCTCGCGACTGGCACAGTGTCGCACATAGATGGAGAACTGAAACATGGTGAATCCGTCGGCAAGCAGGTTCTTGCGGAAGTCGGAGGCGGCTTTGCGTTCTTTCTTGGTATCGGTGGGCAGGTCGAAGAATATAAGCAGCCACATGATGCGATATTCGGAAAAACGGTCCATTACATTTCGGGATATGTGAGTTTGCGGCTTTCGCCCGAAAAGCAGCGTGCCAACGAGGCGGTGGTCTGACTTGCTGCCACCATCAGGGGGCTGCGCTGTCCGTTGATATGCACTTCGAGGGTGGGTACGGTGAGTAGTGAGCGTTTGAGGTCGG
Organism: Bacteroidales bacterium; assembly: GCA_016281295.1. The sequence goes on along the minus strand of JAEEII010000197.1, from coordinate 7,760 downwards.
TGGTCAGGTCTTCGATGCCGGGATATTTGTGCATGGTCTGTATGACGAGGCGGTCGACGTATGGTCGATAGGGTTCCATGACATCGTCAGCGAGGCAGTATGCGTTGTAGCGGTTGTGGTGGTGGATGCCGAGGGTGGGGAGGAGTCCGCTGCTGACTAACGCACGGGCGATAACGGCACGGAGTATTGCATAGCCATAGTTGAATAGGCTGTTGGGATAGTTGCCTTCGCGTTCGCGGGTGAAGTCGTTGATGTCGGGCAGCAGGCGGCTCCAGTAGAAGACAGCGGCACGGCCTTCGAGGTTGGTGCTGTCGCCCGAATGTACATCGGCAGCCCATTGCTGCATGTTGCCTGTCTCGCAGTAATGTAGTTCACGCAACAGGGCGGCTTGGTTGAGTATTTTCTGTTGGACGGTTTGCTGCCATAGTTGTTTTCGCAGGGGTAGGGATGCGTTGAGTTGGTCTTGGAAACGTTCGCTCTGAACGGTGTGACCTTCGAGGGGTAGCATAAGGCCTACGGGCATGTGTCGGTCGTCGCATGTGATGACGGAGGCATTGTTGTCGAGCAGGGCCGACATGAGGCCGTGGGTGATGGTGATTTGTTGGCAGTCGAGTACCACGATGCCGATGTCCTCGATGGGGACGGTTGCAGTCCGTTCGGGTTCGTTGTCATGCTTTTCTAGCCGCACTACCAGTTGTCGGTTTTTCATCGACAGGTAGGCTGGGTTGGAGAAGCAGAGGGTGCGTTTAATCATACCAATTGGTTATTTGAAGGTGATGTTTCCAAGGGGGTCGACTTCAAAATCGTGGTGTTCGATGAGGGCTTTGAAGTTGTTGGCTTTGAGTGATAAATAGCTATCAGGTGTGTTGCGTTCAGTTTCTTTCTGAGCCTCAAGATGATGTTTTAGATATATGTTAGGTGTTCCTATGACATTAAATTTGTATACAATGTATAGTCGTTTGCTTAGTTTTTCAGAATCTAGATCTTTTATTTCTTCGGGAATGTTTTTATAGAGTAGTACTCGTGTGCCTTTCTTGATAATAGCTGTGAGTGGCATGCTAGGATTCCCATAGAAAGAGGAGAATTCTGGTTCAGCAAAAAATGTGTTTATATCATATGGATGAAGTTGTGCTATCTCGAAATAGTTGATTAGTCGAAATTCCCGTCGGTGTTTGCCTTTGACTGTCCCTTCGTAAAGAAGGCATAAGTAGTTGTCATCGTTTTGAACATAATAGGTGTTTTTATAATTGTGCTTTGACAAATAGGTCTGCTGTTTGATTTTTAGTACGGTATCGTATTTTAGTTCACCTCGTCCAGCTTTAGCAAAGCATCGAACGTGCCTTATGGGTGATAAGGGATGTCCGTTTTTATCTTTTTTGATAGGTGTGCCGTTTTTATCAGTCATGTAGATTGGCTCTTCAATGGCTTTAGCAAATGACAGGTTCAGTTCTGCCATGTATTGTCTTACTTGGGATTCTATTGCCTTTCGTAAAGCAGGGTCAACGATTGATTCAAGATCTTTTTCACTAAGGCTCTTTAGAGGTTTATGAACGACTAACCGATTGTGGTCGCCGTCGGAGATTGCTCCATAGTAGGTTTCTTTATGTAGGCTTCCGCGAATGGAATCGCCCTGTAACCACTGTCCTTTGATGCGGTGCTTGCCAATGCGTCTGGGTTTCCGAGAAGGAGAAAGGGTATTGTCTTTCGTGATATGGTTGACGAGTATGGTTTGTTCAATAGTGGACACCAAATTATTGACATTTCCAAGATGACAGGACTCTATTTCTTTGTCCAGTTTCATTCTGTATACGCTCTTCTCAGCATCGGGGGCTTCTTGTCCTTGATAGAATAGTTCAATCATTCTGTCGCGTTTGGCTGCTATAGGAATCATGGTGAGAATGGTGGCATCGATGGCGTGGTGAGAGTGCTTTTCGCGGTCTTTCTTTTCATCCACACTCTGAATTCCAAGTATCTTGCGGAAATCGGCTGTGACGCTGCCTTTTTGAACATCTACCCGTGTGAAGACCGACTTCAGATAATGAAATGCGTATTTGGTGATGATACGAGTGTCAACAAGTTGGCTGTTGCGGAACCCTAGATTGAGTTCATCTTTCTGAACAGTGAAGGTGTGGACTTTGGCCTGCCAATAGTCTAATTCTAGTTCCCACATGTGTTTTTGTTGCAGGCACTCATTCTTACGCTCCGCGGTGGGTGCAGATTTTGCATTGCCTTTCCAGAGCTCGATTTGAGTCTTGATGTGTGATACCTTTTCTTCCCAAGGCTTGATCCGATCTTTGATCTCGTCGTAGTTGGATAGTTCTGTAGGAATGCGGTTTTCCTTTTTAAAGCGGTTGAAATGGGTTTCACATACGGTTCTGTTCTTTAGAGAATTGTCGAATGATATGCTTCTTGGTATAGTGTGCTCGATGTCAAACTTGTTGTTTGCAAAGAGTTCAGTTAGGCTAATGTTTTTACCGGTATAGAGGCATCTGAACTTTTGTTCTTTCCATAGTTTGTATTTCTGCATGTCTAATGCAAATCTTACTGCCTTTTCTTTCTCTTTTTTAGTGGCTTTTGCAATTGCATTAAGCTCATTGCTATCGTTGTTTCCAGTCTCAGTTTGTTCGAAAAGAAGGCGGCCTTTCTCAATGTCGTCATCGGAGTAGTTAGGACGGAATTCTTTGATGATTGCGACAATGGCATCATTTTCTTTTTTACGCTCGTTTTGGTAACGTTCTATGGCTTTGCGCCAATTGGCATCGTTCATATCTCGGGCGGTTTCGACTACGACACGTGTGTCTTCATCAACCATTCCTTGAAGAATTAATTGGTTGATGGCCCGTCTTAGCACATGTAAGGCTCGTAAGGCAACAGGGTTCTTGATGGAACCAATGTCGGGTGTACCTAATTGAGGTACATACATGGTTCTTCCATCAACTTCAATCTTTTGTGGATATTGATGGGGGAATACACTTATTTGAGAATGATGATATAAACTATTCCATTTATCTTCTTGAATGTCGGGGAACATGGAAGAGAGGAGTGATTTAATGGCATCGCTTTGTCGGGGCAGTTTGTAATAATCACGTTCTGTTGTGGCAAAGAAGTGTTGGTAAAGGTCTTCAACTTCTTGTTGAATTTTTGTTTGCTCAGTAGCGTCAAGTTTTGTCCATCGTTTTTCACTGAGGGTATCTAGAATGCATTTTTGAACAGATTCCTTGTCTTTGTTGTCAAGTTTATAGTCCGTATTGTCGTAGCCGTATTGGCTATCTATAGTCAGTGACTTGTGATTTGCAATAAGAGTATTTGTAATACCATAGATGAGTCGAAGGTGTTCATTCATTGTAGAATGTTTGTCCAATTCGTTCATGATTGTTGGACGGTATTCTTTCCATTTGTTGCTCCCAATAATCTCAGGTATCTTGGCCAAAGCAACTGCCTTGCTATAAATTATACCTTCGCGTAAAAAAGGTAGAATATTTCGGATGGCTTTTAAACTAAGTGATGTGTATCCTTCCTGTATAGCACTCCATAAGCGTGTTAGGTCACCTACCTGCTTTGTGTCAAGATTCATTTTGGCTTTGGCAAATTCTGCTAGTTCTTCATAATCGTCGCTGGTGTATGCCAGATGCCAAATGTCTTCGTATGTATATTCAATGGAGTGTATTTCGCCAGTGCGATAGTTTGTACGGGTTTTATCGGTGGTGATTGTGTGCGTGTGCCAGTCATCACCGATAATTTTTTTGAGGCGACAAGTGACAGGACAACCTGCTACAGTGGTGTGGTCTTGGTAGTTGATGGTGTGATTGCTGTAGTTGAAGTTGTTTCCAGGGTATTTCTTCTCAAGCCATTTGCGTATGTCTTCAAATTTGAAGGTTGATTTGGTACGTGTAAAGCAGTCGTCAAAGAGGAAAGTTCGTTCTTCGTCGGATAAAGTTTGCCATTCCCCTTTAGGCTCTAGTCTGAATTTAATATTGTTAATGAAAGAAAGTGCTCGAAACTCTTCGAAGTCGGGATGACTAATAGGGCATCTTCGTTTGGTTGGTTCCAATGTACATTTCCCTACATGCCCTTTTTGTGAACGGAGTGGACGACGGTAGAAGATGGTTCCAACGTTTTGTTTTGTGCTGGTAAGTCTGAGGTATAGATCGGGATCAATCTCCTTGATATGTTGAAATATACAGATTTCTTTGATTTCGTCTAGATATTGGGATTGTACGGCTTGGTATTCACTATTTCTTACTCGTATGCCTTCGTTTTCTAATAGGGCAAAAGCGCAGCCTACAGTTTTAAGGTGGTGGAACTCCATATATTCTTTCAAGTCCTTGGATTTCTTTTCTTCAGACTTTTTTATGGCGGAACTTATTTCGATAGATGAGAGGTCTTCACTCTCCTTGGCATCCTTTAAGGTTTCTCCTTTGCTGCTCTTGAAACCTCTGCGTTGTGCTATGTGGTACATTGCACGTCCAAATTTGTAACGGTCGTTCTCGTTATCCCAATTGAGCAACTTTTCCATGAGTTCTGCACGGAGTTGATAAGGACTGCTGTAGTCGGGTTTGCCGTCGCCATTAAAGTCTAAACGAACCCATTGTTCAAACCTCACGGCATCAATTGGGTATTGCCGTTTTAGACCTTTTGCTTTCTCATATCTGCTCCAACGGTCAAGATCCTCGTTAGATAATGGACAACAGCCATGGTCAATGAGAAGTCGTAGTGTGGCCCAGATTCGGTATTTCCGTGCTTGATATAGCCTTCTAGTGGAACGATATTTCCTTCGTTCTGCAGCGAATGAGTATTCTCCACTTTTGCCTGTTCCAACGCCCGATTGGAAAATAATGGATGTATAATATTCTAATTGGTCAATAATATTTCCACTTATATCGGGGTCTCTCAGTGCCAACCCTAATGAATTTGTGCCTAGGTCTATTCCAAGAATTTTTTGACTCATGGTGTTGTTATTTCAAAAATTGTTATTATCTTTGCAATATCTTTTTTAAGCTTTTCACAATAAGGCTATAAGCCGAAGATTCCTAGAAACCTGCGCTTTAGCGTGGGTTTCATCTTTTTCGTAAATTCCAATAATGGTCATCTTCTTTTGATTTTACGACTGCAAAGGTACAAATAAAATTTCATTTTTCAATACTTTTATATTGTTATTTTCAATACTTTTATATTGTTATAAAGCATGCAAGCCTGCGCCGAAGTGGTGCAGGCTTGAGTATTGAGGGGGAGGTATTCCCTTTGTTATATGGTTGCCAAGTGGCTTAGAGGACGATGCGGTTGGTGAGCATGATGTAGCCGACGCGGCGGTTGAAGCCTTTGAGGGCACCACCATCGTAGTTCTCGTTGAGGAGGTTGTGGAGGGGCATGGAAAAGGAGATGATAAACCTAGAGGTGTTTTCGTGGTCGGTGTAGGAGAAGGCGAAGTCGAGGCCCCAGCCGCCCTGAATCATATCTTTGTTGGGGGTGCCCCAGCCGTTCCAGCTGCCGGTGCAGCTGAGGGGATGGTCGTAGAAGACACCCGCCTCGAAGGCCTTGCGGTCTTTGCCGAAGATGAGGCCGGCACGGGGCTGTAGGTAGTTGCCACGCAGGTTGGATTCGTCATATTTGAAGCAGAGTTCCTGGCTCTTGTAGTAGGCACCGGCATAGAAGCCCACGAGGGAGGTCATGCAGGAGGCATCAAGGCCGATGCCGCAGTCGCCAAGGTGCTTGAAGGGGTTTCCGAAGGCGCGGTGGTAGGGGCCGTAGATGTCGTAGACGTCGGTGAAGCCCTGTCTGCCCATGCCGATGGGGAAGACTAGGTCGCCGTCGGGGATGATGATGTCGGCCACCTCGTTGCCGTCGAGAGCCCAGTCCACTATGGCCATGTTGGCGATACCGTAGAGAATGGTGGTCCAATAGTTGGTGGTCCAAGCACGTGTGTTGAGGGTGAATTGGCATTTGCTCTCTTGTGCGGAGACGCTAGAGGCAAGAATAACTGCCATGATTACAATGGATAAGATTCTTTTCATAGATGTTACTTTTTGTGTGTTTGAAAGTGCAAAGGTACATAGAAAAATTAAAAAATTAAAAATTAAAAATTGCGATTCCATAAAAATTATGTACTTTTGCACTTCAAAATTTGTTGTATTATGGTTACGTTTATACTTGCTATTGTGCTATTAGTGCTTGGGTATTGGATTTATTCCAAGGTGATTGAACGCATCCTCGAGGTGGATCCCAAGCGTGCTACGCCCGCTGTGGCGCATCCCGACGGAGTGGATTACGTGCCTATGAAGCCGTGGAGAATCTACCTTATCCAGTTTCTGAACATTGCGGGCGTAGGGCCGATCTGCGGTGCCATCATGGGTGCGCAGTTTGGGTCGGCATCGTTCCTGTGGATTGTGTTCGGCAGCATTTTTGCTGGTGCGGTGCACGACTTTATCGCGGGATTTATCTCAATACGGCGCGACGGTGCGTCGCTGCCCGAGATTCACGGTGCCTATCTGGGCAACGGGGCGAAGCAGTTTATGCGCTATTTCACTGTGCTGCTGATGATATTGGTGGGTGCGGTGTTTGTGAATACGCCTGCGGTGCTGCTGAACAACAATTTTACGCCCGACTGGAGCGTGTTTGTGTGGGTGGGTATTATCTTTGCCTACTATCTGATTGCCACACTGCTGCCTATCGACAAGCTGATTGGCAAGATATACCCGATTTTTGGCTTCCTGCTGCTGGGCATGGCGTTGGCGATAGTGGCCGCCTTTGTGGTGGAGCGTCCCGCGCTGCCCGAGGTGTGGGATGGTCTGCAGAACCAGCATCCCGACGCGGCACACAACCCCATCTTCCCGATGATGTTCATCTCGATTGCGTGTGGTGCCATCAGCGGTTTCCATGCCACGCAGTCGCCCCTGATGGCGCGTTGCATGACCAACGAGAAACAGGCACGGCCAGTGTTCTACGGCGCGATGATTACCGAAGGTGTGGTGGCGCTGATTTGGGCCGCCGCAGCCACGGTGTTCTACCACGACCCGCAACTGCAGCCGTTGACCATCAACCCCGAGACGGGTGCGACACTGGGCGGCAACGCCATGGTGGGTGTGATAGCCAATGCGTGGTTCCCCAAGGTGGTGGCGGTCATCTGTGTGCTGGGTGTCATCTCGGCGGCCATCACGTCGGGCGACACGGCGCTGCGGTCGGCACGACTGATTGTGGCCGACTTTCTCCACTATGAGCAGAAGCCCATCAAGAACCGCCTGTTTGTGGCACTGCCCATCTTTGCCATCACGGCGGGCGTGCTGGTCTATTCGCTCATTGACGTGAAGGGGTTCGACGTGATATGGCGTTACTTCGCGTGGAGCAATCAGGTGCTGGCGACGGTGACGCTGTGGACGCTGACGGTGTATCTATGCCTTCGGCGCAAGCCCTACATCATCACGTTGGTACCCGCCATGTTTATGACTATGGTGACTGGCAGTTTCCTCTTCGTGGCGGAGAAAGAAGGTCTTGGCGCGGTCATCCCACACTGGCTGGGCTACACCATCGGCGCGGTGATTACGGTCGGAGCCATGCTGCTCTTCTTCCTTTGGGCGAGAAAGCACAGCGACGCGGCTGCCGAGGAATAGAGCCTTTTTTGCATGGGGATACAATTTTTTTATAAAGACATCGTTACTATTGCAGAAAAAGTTGTATCTTTGCAACGTCTTTTATAGTGTATAATATTAGTTAAGATGAAGAAATACATCGTTTTATCATTGGTGTTGCTGGTGGCGGGAACCGCT
>JAEEII010000196.1 GCA_016281295.1 Bacteroidales bacterium | reverse complement strand
TTCTATGCTTCCGAACTATGCCTCAGTCCCGACTATCTGAACAAGGTTTGCCACCGCCTGATGAAGACCTCCACCAAAGCCCTCATCAACGACACGGTCATCTATGAACTCAAGCGCTACCTTGCTGAAACCGACCTCACCGTAGAGGAAATCGCTGCCCAGATGAACTACGACAACGTTTCCTACCTCTGCCGTTTCTTCCGCAACGCCACGGGACAATCGATGATGGAGTTTCGAAGGAAACAGCGGTGACACTAAATATGATTTTCGCTCAGGATTATCAAAATTCTCTTATGTCACACAGATTTCACAGATTACACAGATGTTAATTTATTTAATACCGGCAAGATTTGTTCCTCCCCTATTATCGGCTCGAAAACAGGTATGGTCAGCTTTCTTATTCGTGCGTAATCACCAAACGTTGCGTCAAGCCATTGCTTGTCCTGATGAAATAGATGCCTTCTTGATACTTGGCAGTCGGGATGACCACTTGCGATCCGTCGGTGAAGAAGGTTTCGACCTTTTGACCCAAGACGTTATACATACTTACAACACCAAGATGGTTGCCTTGAAGAGTAACACTTTCATTGGCGGGATTGGGGAATAATGTCAACGTTGAACTATTTTCATCAATCCCAACGGTCATCTCATAAATAATATTGACCTCGAAGTTGCCTGCTGAGGTGCTGACATACACTTTTCCCTCAAATGTCTCTTTCACAGGTACGTCAACATAAACATCAACGGTGACAGTTTGTCCAGCCGCGACCGTCATGCCTGCGGTGACATCCTGTCCCTCATACAAGCATTGTAAGGCAAAGATAGGGTCAGCAGTGATCGCGTTGACAGTCACATCCTCTTCTGTCATGTTGGAAATGGTCAGCTTGCCAGGCTCGTATGTCTCACCATCGTTGTAGATATGCAAGGTTTGCGGATTGACGGTCAGCGTGCCTGTGCAGTCATGGGGCTGAAGGCCATTTTGCCGCATGGCATTGACCACATCTTGCGCCGAGAAGGGATAGAGATCAAGCAGTCCTTGGATGGGAATGCTGCGGTCAGGCATGATGAGGACGAGCGTGGGACATCCCATGATGCCATAAAGGTCGAATACCTCGTTGCCGCCACCATCTTTTCCAACCGTTGGAAACTCGACACCGTATTGATTAGCCCACTGCTGACAGACCGCATCACTATCGGTGTATGAAATCTCGATATAAAACACATCATGCATATTGCAACCCATCTGGGTATAAGAGCCTGTGATGTAGGGAGAGATCACCTGACATTGACCACATGTAAAGAAAAAGAAATCGATAAAAACAGCTTGACCACGGTCAAGGATTTCAAAAAGGTTGTAGGTTTGCCCATGGCAGTCAGTGACGGTAAAATCCACGGCTTCAGTGAGGCTGGTCTGTTGTGCATAAAGACCTGTGCCAAAAATCAAGAACGTTAAGAAAATAAAGAGTTTTTTCATGATGAAATTTTTTTATACTATTATTTATTAATGATAATGTCTTCACTGATATGAGTGATGATGGTGTTACATTCGGCTTGGTCGTCATAGAAGAACAGCCATAAGGCACGGTTTTCGTTGTCAGCAGCAGTGATGTAGCCGATGTGTCCATGCGTTTGGGCATCTTCCATGATGCTGTCGTTCCAGTTTATTTGCTGTTGAATGCCGGAATCCGAGGACGTTTTTTTATGGAGTTTTTCATTAATCATCCCTATAACCACTGAGCGTGAGACGGTCATGATGTAGTCATCGTAGGTATGGTCATTGGCTTCATGTTCTATCTCCCCCTCTCCGATGACGATGGCCATATCAGGCAACAAGGAATCAGGAGCTTGGAAACTGTTCATGATTTCTCGGATCTTATCGGCAACGATGAGGGTGAATCTGTCAATGTCTTCATCGGGTATGTGACTGATGTCAGTCAAAGTGTCGAGAATAGCCTCATCCAAAAATTCAGCTTCGATGCCGACACCCATCATGACAGGTTTATCCTCAGAGAAGCCATTTAAGACAGCCGTGTCGCAAGACAAAAAGCCAAAATCTCGTTTCAGTGTTTCCCACTCCGTTTCATTATCGGCTTGCAGCATCAAGGCATCGATGCATTTTCCGTTGACAGATAAGTCGCCGAGAAAGGCCACGGTAAGATTGGCGTTATCGGCGTACTTACAGTACAATTCCATCGCGGCCTTTTCGCAGGGTGTCGCCTCGGGGGATGTGATCCTCCCTTTGCAGGCTGGCAGCCATAAGGCAAGGATTAAGGCGAGATATGGGACGAGGTTTTTCATTGTATTTGTGTTTTGCTATTTAATGACTTTATTGGCCAAGAGCATGATGTCCTGCGCAGAGCAGCCGTTGTTGCAGATAAAGTGGATAGTTTGGCTTTCCACGGTTACTTCTTGAGCCGTAGGAAGTGGGTTGTCGGTTCGGCCATGACGGGACAGTCCGATGAGGCTCATTGCGATGATGATGCTGGCGGCGACAGTGTAGGGCATCCAGCGTCTGTGATGGTGTAAGGCAATTGTGTCGGGTCTCCACTCTAAACCAGCGGGGCTTTGTTGCGCCTTTTCCGCCCAAGATAAGAAAGTCTGGTCATCAGGTACTGACTTTGCGTTCTGTTCCTCCCATTGTTGGCATCTTTGCCATTGGGTTTTGAAGTCGTCACGTTGAGTCCTTGAGTTCATTGCTTTTATGTCGTTTTTCATACTCATAAATGATTCTCTTTTTCGTACATTTTTTTTAGTCTCAACTTGAGTCGAGCGATGCGCATAGCCACAGCACCCACAGAACAATGAGTCATTTCGGCAATCTCCTTGTAGGAAAAGCCATCAAGGAAGGCGCGGATGATCATTGCACTTTCTTCGGGCAGGGCATCAATGAGTTGATGTAGTTGCTGGTAGTTGTCGTTGCTAGAATCGTCACCCCGTTTTTCCACTGTTTGCAACTCGATGGACTCCGTTTGCGGGCTTCTGACATCTTTGCGTCGCAGCATCAGCATGGTGTTCGTCGCCACTCGCCACACCCAGGTTTTTTCCGAGCAACGCCCTTCGAAACCACTAAAACTACGCCATAGGTTAATAATCACCTCTTGAACACAATCTTCTATTCTCCAAGCACTTCCCAGTCTATAACTGGAACAGATATGCCAAATCAAAGCCTTATGCCGAAGTACCAATGCGTTGAATTCGGCATGAGTTATTTCCTTATTGCTATTGTCGGCTCCGTATGACTCGGAAGATGCCATTCTTTTTCGGTGTGTCTTTTGTAGGTATTTAGTTGCAAAGGTAAACCGAAAAATAACATGAAGGTCGATTAATTCATCATCTTTTTCACCTCGTCGCGGTGCTCATAAAGCGTGCAGCCGCCTGTGTGTTCCCATCCGAGAGCGCGTGCGTTGCGGATGTTGCGGAAAAGTGGTGATGCGAGGGCATCTCGAAGTCCTGTCTGTGCCACGTTACGGTCGCTGAATGGGGAGAATGGGCAAGGTTCGGCACTGCCGTCTGGGCCGATATGGAAAAAGCCTCTTCCTGCGGCCAGACAACCATCAAGGGCTTTCTCATCTCCCGGAAAGCTCAGGAATATCATTTCCTTGAACTGCTCACGGCGGCTTTCCAAAAGCTGCTCCATCTCGGCGACATGCTCGTCACGGAAGGCCAGATGTTCGGTGCTTTCATCGAAAGGCACATATTCCACATAAAACAGGAGTTTACACCCCAGGGAGACGAGATGGGCAAGGAAGTCCTCTGAGGTGACGTCGTGGTAATTCTCAGTAGTCACGGTAATGCTGACTCCAAAGAAAAGCTTCTCTTCATGTAGCATCTCCATGGAGCGAATGGCACGTTGGAACACACCTTTACCGCGCCTGCTGTCGGTGGCTGCCAACTCACCCTCAATACTGATGACAGGAATCATGTTGAGGTGACGTTTGAAGAAATCGATGTAAAAGGATCCGATGAGGGTACCATTGGTGAATACTGGGAAAAGGATGTCCTCTACGTCTGCAGCACTTTCCAACAAGTCACGTCGCATCAAGGGTTCACCTCCGGCAAGAAGGCAGAAGCTGACACCAAGTTCAGCGGCTTCCTTGAAGATAGCACTCCACTGTTCGCCCGACAGGCTTGTCTTGACAGGGGTGTCACCGGCGATGCCATTTTTCCTAGCGTAACAACCTTTGCACTGAAGGTTGCAAGTAGTGGCAATGCTGGCGATGAGGAACGGCGGCACCTCAAGTCCCTCTTTTTCGAGACACCCTTTGCGCCGCCGTTCAGCCTTACCCATCACGCGTTGCATCCGCGCCATAAAAGAGACTTCACGCGGATTACCCAACACGTTCAGGCAAGCTTTCGCCATGATACCTTGGATACTATTCGCTATGTAAGCACTTAGATCCATTGTTTTCATGCAAGGTCACTCCATCATTTTGCTGGTTCCCACTTGCAGCGGACGGGCGACACAATGGCACCTTCTTTTTTCAGGGCATCGAAAGCCTTGTCAACCACCTTGCGGTCGAGACCTGTCACTTCAGCGATTTTGCCTGCATTGACGGGAGCGCCAATTTCACGCATGGCTTGCAGAACTTGTTCTTTTGTTTCCATTTTTTTCAGATTTATTGATTAGTATTGGGACACGAGTCGCATGTCCCGTATTCATTTCTCACTTTATCATCGCTTCAATCTCGGCTTCCATGTCCTCGGGTTTGGCTACCGGTGGGAAACGCTTGATGACACTGCCATCCTTCGAGATGAGGAATTTAGTGAAGTTCCAACGGATTTCGCCATCCTTACGGCCATCAGCCTTGCTGATGCTATCAACGAGTTTCATGGTGGCTTTGTCCTTCAGTCCGTGAACTTCCTCGTTCGGCACCTGCGCCGTCAGATATTTGAAGATAGGGTGAGCATTCTCGCCGAAGACATCTATTTTCTTCATCAGCGGGAAGGTCACACCGTGATTGAGACGGCAGAACTCGGCGATTTCCTCATCAGAGCCGGGTTCCTGATGCTTGAATTGGTCACATGGGAAACCCAGAATCACCAGACCTTGGTCTTTGTATTTCTTATAAAGAGCCTCCAAGCCGTCATACTGTGGAGTGAATCCGCATTTCGAGGCAGTGTTAACAATCATAAGGACCTTCCCTTTATATTGGGACATATCCACCTCTTCTCCCCTATTGTTCAGGGCTTTAAAGTCATATATTGCAGTCATTTTTTGTGTTTTTTCCGATGATACCTGTATTCAGTTTTTACATTTGCTTCACGAGCCAGTTTTGATATCCAATCTTCTCGATGAGGGCCAGTTGCGTCTCGCTCCAGTACATGTCTTCCTCTTCGTCTTTGAGGTATTCCTTCATGATGTCGAAGGTCGTGACATCTTCGCAGATCTCGCTCATGCATTTGCGAAGGAACTCAATGCCTTCGACAGAGACACGGTGATCGAACTTGATGTATCCGCAAGGATCGGTGAGAAGGGTACCTTCCTGACGCACTTCGTGCTTCAATTCACCACCGAGGTCGAGGAGACGACCGATGAACTTGTCCACCCAGCCCATTTCCTCTTCGTAATGAGCCATGTACTTCTCCCCAAGTTTGGAGAAACCTTGATCAGCAAAGATCTTGCCTTGAAGTTTGTGTCCAAAAGCCTGATTGGAAAGATTGGTTACAAAAAACTGTAACGCATTGATTGATTTCTGTTTGTCCATGATAAATAAGGTTTAATTGTTGATTGTTTATTTGTTTAATTGTTTAATTGTTGATTGTTCAGTTTAAGTCCTTCGATGAGTTTGTCAAGCGTAGGAATCATCTGCAAATAAGCTTCCTCCTCCCCTGTCTTTTCAATGATTTCAGCACTGAGGCACTCGGGAATATGCTTCGCCTGCTCACGCATGGCCAGTCCTTTTTGTGTCAAAGAGACAATACGTTGGCGGGTATCTTCCTTGCCCTTGGTGCGTGTGACCAGCCCCGCCTTCTCCATCCGTTGCAGAAGCGGTGTGACCGTGTTGGTCTCCAACATCAACTTATGCGCAATGTCGTTCACCGGTTGTTTGTCACACTCCCAAAGCACCAACATCACAAGATACTGAGGATAGGTGATTCCCAACGGGTCAAGATAGGGGTGATAGACTCCCATCGTGAGTCGCGCCGCAGTATAAAGACGGAAGCACAATTGGTTGTTTAGTTTCAGCTGTTCGTATTCCATAGTTCGATTTATATCGTTCACGATGCAAAATTACAAATTCTTTTTTATATCGCAAGCGATATTTTCAAAAAAATTCGTAAAGAAATAAAAAAAGGTAATTTGAGGCTGTATTCTTAGTCAGAAAAACTGACTTTCCTCAAATCAAGAAGATTGGTGGGATTGCTCTCCATTCCCGTGATGCGTTGATTCACAAACCTTAACACCTCATCATAAAACAGCACCACCACTGGCGCGTCAGCCATCATCAAACGATCCATCTCTTCATACAAGGCCGCCCGTTGGTCAGGATCCGTGCAAGCCATCGCCTGCTTGTACAGCCGGTCGTATTGAGGATTGGAATAATGCGTGTAGTTAGGACCTTCAGGGCAGAAATTTGA
>JAEEII010000195.1 GCA_016281295.1 Bacteroidales bacterium | reverse complement strand
GCTTTCACCATATTGCACTAATAACAAATTGATACTCGCTTTGAGCGGTGGCATCGACTCGATGGTACTCGCCGATATGCTACTGAAAGCCCATGCGGATTTCGTACTGGCACATTGTAACTTCCACCTGAGGGGAGAGGAGTCAGATGGCGATGAAAAATTTGTTCGTGACTATGCCGATCGGAATGGTTTGATAATCTATGTGAAACAATTCGATACCCTAAATTATGCCGAGGAACATAAACTTTCCATCGAGATGGCAGCCAGGGAGTTGCGTTATTCATGGTTCGAGGAGCTGAGACAACAGTTAGGCTATGGTTATATCGCCGTTGCCCATCATGCCGATGACCAGTTAGAGACCTTTTTCATCAATTTATTAAGAGGTGCCGGAATAAAAGGCCTGAAAGGAATGCAACCTGTCAATGGACATATTATCAGACCGTTATTGGACATCTCAAGAGAAGAAATCCGTCAATATGCCATTGAAAATGGACTGACGTGGCGTGAAGACCACACCAACGCCGAGATCCTGTACCTTCGCAATAAAATCCGTCATGAACTGCTCCCCGTAATCGATGGCATCTCCAAAGAGGGAAGGAGCTCCATCCTGAAATCCATCAGCCATCTGGCCTCCGAAAATGACCTTTATCGTGAATTGCTCAAGGAAAAGCTGTCCCAAATTGTGAAACAAGTTGGCGAAACCCAATATTTTGACCTGAAAACCTCTCATCTCTCACCGCTCACTGCTCATCTCCTTTTCGAATGGCTCCGAGATTATGGCTTCAACACCGATCAGGTTCGTTTCATCCAGGAGGCAATGAACGGTCAACCTGGAAAAACCTTCTTTTCAGCTACGCATCGAGTGACCATTGAGCGTGATGGACTTGAATTAACACCAATTAGTCAAAAATACGATACCTCTATTGAATTATCTTATCAACAAATTGTTAAAGATGACCATTATCAAATGGATCTATCACCTCAAGTTGCCCAACTGGACTACGATAAGCTGACATTTCCACTTCAAATCAGGAAATGGCAACAGGGTGATCGTTTTCATCCTCTTGGCATGAAAGGCTCCAAGTTGTTGAGCGATTTTTTCGTGGATCAGAAGATGACTAAACGTCAAAAGGAGGAATGTGATGTGCTCACTACGGCTGACGGACAAATCGTTTGGGTGGTCGGAAGAAGAATCGACGATCGCTTCAAAGTTTCTGAAAACACAAAAACAATACTTTTTGTCCAATTAAAATGATTTTTACTATTTTTGCAAAATTTTAGAGGGTTTTTCATCGGAGAATGAGATGAGTCTATTTAGTTGAGAAAGGTTATGTTTGAGGGATTGATGATTTGCTCCTGCCTTATTTTGTTGATATCACCCTTTTTTAAATGTTGAAAAACGCTGATTTATTGGAAAGTATTTATCGAGAAGAAAAACTTTTTTTTCAAAGAAAATTAATAAATAAATCAATTAATAAATAAATCAATATGAAACGCTTTTTTTTCGCTTTTTTGCTGGTGTTTGTCACCACTTTTTCTTTGAGCGCTCAAGTGATGGATCCCGTCCAATGGACGTTTTCTGTCAATGACCTAAATGATGGCGAATTTGAACTCGTTGCTACCGCCACCATCGAGCCGTCGTATCACATTTATTCTACCTCCATGCCTGATATGGGACCGTTGCCCACGGTGTTCAGTTTTGAGGCTTCGGAGTATTATGAGCCACTTGGCACAGGTTATGACCTTACCGAAGTGCCGCTGTTCCACGATGACATTTTTGAAGTGGATTATTATCAATTTTCAGGCACCGCCTCATTCGGTCAAAAGTTCAAGAAGCTGAAAGACGGTCCGTTCCAATTGGTAGGTGAATTGGATTATCAAGCCTGCAAGGACGGCATGTGCGTCTCCCTTACCGAAGATGTGAATTTGACTTACGGTGACCAAGCTGTTTTGAAAGCCGCTGAGGACGAGGGGGTTGGAGGTCATGCCAAGTCGAATATCTGGTCGATGATCCTTGAAGCCATCCTCTGGGGTTTTGCAGCTCTGTTGACTCCTTGCGTCTTCCCAATGATCCCGATGACCGTGTCGTTTTTCATGCACGGTGAAGGGGAGAACAAAGCTCAAGGTCGTTTCAAAGCCTTTATGTATTTCTTCTTTATCGTGTTGCTCTACACCCTGCCTATCGCCATCATCATCTTGGTGACCTGGCTTGTGGGAGGCAACAGCGTCACTGCTGACATCTTCAACTGGCTGGCGACTCACTGGCTGCCGAATATCCTCTTCTTCCTGGTATTCATGGTCTTTGCGGCCTCGTTCTTCGGTGCTTTTGAGATTACGCTGGGCAGCAACATGGTGAACAAAAGCGACAGTAAACAAAACACCAAGAACTTGGGCGGTATCTTCTTTATGGCTTTGACTTTGGTGCTGGTGTCGTTCGCATGCACGGGACCTATCGTGGGTACGGTGTTGATCAAGTCAACCTCGGGTGAGTTCTGGGCTCCTATCGTGACCATGTTCGCCTTTGCGGTGGCTTTCGCACTGCCATTTGCCTTGTTCGCTTTCTTCCCGAATTTGCTTCAGCGTCTGCCCAAGAGCGGTGGCTGGCTGAATTCGGTGAAAGTCGTCTTGGGCTTCATCGAAGTCGCTCTCGGCTTCAAATTCCTCAGCGTGGCAGACCAAACCTACCACTGGCATCTTCTTGACCGTGAGGTCTATCTCGGCATCTGGATCGTGTGCTTCGCCCTGTTGGGCTTTTATCTGCTCGGCAAGATTCGCTTCAAAGACGAGAAGGAAGTCAAAGAGCTGGGTGTGTTCCGCTTGATCCTTATCATCATCGACTTCACCTTTGTCATCTATATGATCCCTGGCATGTGGGGTGCTCCGTTGAAAGCCCTCTCGGGTTACCTGCCTCCAAAACAAACCCTTGATTTTGACCTTAATAGAATCATTGAGGAAAACAGCGAGAAGGTGATTGAATATGTGGATGCCAAGTTCGCCAACATGTCGGTGGCTCCCCAAAACCAGACGCAGGCTGTCGTCTCGGCCACCTTCGATGAAGAACCTAAATACGCCGACCTTTTCCACCTGGCTCATAACTTGAAAGGCTATTTTGACTATGACCAAGCGCTGGCTTGCGCCAAAGCGGTGAACAAACCGATATTTATCGACTTTACAGGTCACGGTTGTGTGAACTGCCGTGAGATGGAAGCCAATGTGTGGAGTGATCCTCGTGTGAAAGACATGTTGCGTAACGACTTCGTGATCTGCGCACTCTATGTCGATGACAAGACCTCATTGCCTAAAGAGGAGTGGTACACCTCCTCCTACGATGGCAAAGAGAAGAAAACTATTGGCCGCAAGTGGGCTGACTTCCAAATCTCTAAGTTCGGCACCAACGCCCAGCCTTATTACTGTCTGATGGATCACAACGGAAACCTCCTGATGAAGCCCCGTGCCTACGACCTCGACAAGGATGCCTTTGTGACGTTCTTGAAAGAAGGGTTAAAGAACTACCAGGAAGGAAATTATTTTCAGCATGTTGTTGATTAAAAGGGAGTTGAGAGTTGAGAGGGGTGAAGCCTTGGTGTATCTTTTATAATAAAACATCGTCTTAGTAAAAGAACAAAAAACTATAAAAATGTCAGAAATTCTTCGTGTGGAGAGCTTGAGCAAGACCTTCAAACTCTCCCGCAAACAACAAAAAATTGAACGAACCGACCGCAAGGAGATCGTTGCGGTCGATAAGCTTTCGTTCACCGCCAACCAAGGCGAAATCTTCGGACTGCTGGGTCCCAACGGAGCTGGTAAGACCACTACCTTACGTATGCTCTCCACCTTGATTCGTCCTGACAGTGGCGATGCCATCTTGGACGGCTACAGCGTGGTGCGCCAACCTTCAGAAGTGCGTGGTAAGATAGGCTTCCTTACCTCTGAATTGAAATTGGAGGATTTCTTTACCCCGAACTATTTGTTCGACTTCTTCAGTCAGCTGCACCAAGTGGATGAGACTACCATGAGGGAACGCAAACAACAGATGTTCAGCCGTTTCGGCATCGACAGATTTGCCGAGGTAAAGGTGGCTAACCTGTCCACAGGCATGAAGCAGAAGACCTCGTTAGTCATATCACTGGTTCACGACCCTGATATTATCATCTTCGATGAGCCTACCAATGGACTCGATGTGCTTACGGCTCGTACTGTCACCGACTACCTTCAAGAGCTGCGCTCGAAAGGTAAGACGATTATTTTGAGTACGCATATTTTCAGCCTCGTGGAAAGGCTGTGCGACCGTGTGGGCATCATTATCGATGGGCGCATGATCGCTTGCGGTAATCTCGAAGAAGTCTGTAACGGACTGTCTCTCGAAGACCGCTTTTTCGAAATTTACAAAGAAGTGAAAGGAGGTGAAGAATGAAAAGCAACACTTGGACCATCATCAAGAAAGAGTTCGCCCGCTTCTTCGGCGACCGGCAGCTGCTGTTTACTGCGGTCATCTTGCCGGGTTTGATGCTCTACATCATTTACACCCTCATGGGTAGTGGCATGAACAAGATGGCAACCGAGGGGAAGGACGACCTGGTCGTTGTTCGCGTGGAGAACATGCCTGAAAGCGTAGCGCCGCTGATGGAGGGACTGCCCGCCATATCAGTGCTGCAACAACCTGTTTCACAGGAAGATATCAATGGTCTAGAGAACAAGGACCTCAACATGGTGCTGATGCGCTTTCCCGAGGGCTTCGACGAACAGGTGGCCACTTACGATCCGCAAAGCTGCGAGAAGGCCCCCAATGTGGAAATCTACTACAACTCGGCCAACAACGCCGCTTCCAGAGTGTATTATATGGTAGAGAGCGCGCTTTCGGCCTACGAAGACCAGCTGAGCAACCGGTTCGACATCAACCGTGCCGATACGGAAGAAGCCCAATTCGACATGGCCAACACCGACGATGTATTGGGCGGCATCCTTTCCAAACTCATCCCGATGCTCATTTTGATGATGGTGTTCAGTGGGGTGATGGCCATCGCTCCCAGTGCCATTGCAGGTGAGAAGGAACGTGGCACCATCGCCACCTTGCTGGTCACTCCAATGAAAAGAAACGAGTTGGCCTTGGGGAAAGTGATCTCGCTGAGCGGCATGGCCTTGCTGAGCGGCATCTCCAGCTTCATCGGCATCGCGTTGGGACTGCCCAAGATGATCCAAGCGGATGTGGCAGGCATGGATCTGGGACTGCATTACACGGCAGCCGACTATGTGGTGCTGCTGATCACCATCTTGGCGACGGTGCTGATCATGGCCTCCATGGTGAGCATCCTCTCTGCCCTGGCCAAAGACGTGAAGAACGCCGGCACCATGATCGTCCCCTTCATGCTGGTGGTGATGTTCTGCGGCTTGATGCCCATGTTCCAGAGTGGCACCCCCACAAGCTTAGCGGCTTACCTGATTCCTTTCTACAACTCCATTCAGGTGATGACAGCCACCTTCGCACATGAAATGACGTGGCTTCCTGTCATTGTCATGCTTGCGGCTAATGTGGTTTATACTGGTGTTGCCGTCTGGGTACTCACTAAGATGTTCAACAGCGAAAAGGTGATGTTCTCCAAGTAAAAAGGAGAACCTCGAAGAATTATAGTAAACATCGAAAAGCACGAAAAAACACGAAAGGCTTTCGTTCCTTTCGTGTTTTTTCGATGTTTAAATATTTCCTTTCAGCGAACTGCTTGTAGAAATATTTTTTCTATGTTCAATTATTTCCCTTCAGCGAAGTGTTGGTAGAAGGCGATGATGGTCTCGATGCCCTTGTAGAAGTGGTCGAGGCGATAATTCTCGTTGGGGGAGTGGATGGCGTCCTCGCC
This sequence comes from Bacteroidales bacterium, assembly GCA_016281295.1. The sequence goes on along the minus strand of JAEEII010000195.1, from coordinate 1,330 downwards.
GAGGCCGAAGCCCATGAGGATGGACTTGATGCCCAGTACGCGCTCGAACTCGGAGATGATCGGGATGGAGCCGCCCGAACGCATCGGGATGGGCTGTTTGCCGTAGGTCTCCATGTAGGCGGCTTCGGCGGCCTTGTAGGCTGGCAGATCGATGGGGCAGCCGTAGGCCTGTCCGCCATGCAAAGGAGTAACCTTCACGGTGACGTACTTCGGTGCATTCTTCTCAAAGTAGTTCTTCACCAGCTTGGCAATCTTCTCATGATCCTGGTTCGGCACTAAGCGGCAGGAGAGCTTGGCGTAAGCCTTGGAGGGCAACACGGTCTTGCTGCCTTCGCCGGTGTAGCCGCCCCACATACCGCAAAGGTCGAAGGTCGGACGGATGCCCACACGCTCGATTTTGGTGTAGCCTTTCTCACCACGGAGGGCCTTCACGTTGAGGCTTTCCTTGTAAGCCTTCTCGTCGTAAGGAGCCATGTTAAGCAGTTGGCGTTCTTTGCGGGAGCAGGTCACCACGTCGTCGTAGAAATGCGGAATGGTGATATGGTTGTTTTCGTCCATGCACTTGGCTATCATCTCGCAGAGGGTATTCAAAGGATTAGCCACGCTGCCACCGAAGATGCCCGAGTGGAGGTCGGCGTTGGGACCGGTGACTTCGATTTCCCAGTAGGCAAGGCCGCGCAAGCCAGTAGTAATCGAAGGCACATCGCTGGCGATCATCGAGGTGTCAGACACTAAGATGACATCAGCTTTTACTAAATTCTTGTATTTCACAATCCACTTGGCAAGGCTACCCGAACCAATCTCTTCCTCACCTTCAAGCATGAACTTCACGTTGCAGGGGAGGGTGTCGGTTTTCACCATGGTCTCAAAGGCCTTGGCGTGCATGAACGACTGTCCTTTGTCGTCGTCGGCGCCACGGGCCCAGATGCGGCCGTCTTTCACCACGGGTTCAAAAGGTTTGGTGTTCCACAGCTCGATGGGGTCAACAGGCATCACATCGTAGTGGCCATACACTAGGACGGTAGGCTTCTTTGGGTCGATGATCTTCTCGCCATAGACGATGGGGTTGCCATCGGTTGGCATCACCTCCGCCTTGTCGGCGCCAGCCTTCAGCAGATGCTCACGCCAGCATTCCGCACAGCGGATCATGTCAGGTTTATGTGCCGCCTCCGAGCTGATGGAGGGGATACGAATCAGTTCAAATAATTCCTCAAGGAAACGGTCCTTGTTGTCTTTGATGTACTTGTCGGTATTTTTCATATTCTCTGAATTAAAGATATAAAATCAAAAGATTGACAAAAGTAAGAAAAAAAACCTTTAAAAACAACTT
>JAEEII010000194.1 GCA_016281295.1 Bacteroidales bacterium | reverse complement strand
TTCTACTAATGTCTAACCACAAAACGACCCAAATACCTTCCGTCAGCCTGAATGAAATACACCCCTTCGGGATAGGATTCCGTAACAAGGCAATGTGGATAATCCTCTGCAACAAACGACTCCACCAACTGTCCCATGACATTATAAACGCGAACCACTCCGGATGCATCCAAAGCAAGGTTCACAAAACCGTTGACAGGATTCGGATAAATAGTGATTCCTTCTTTCTCCGGCTCAACCACATTTGTATTACAGTCCTGTACCCTGATTCCAAGCGGCTCAAAAGCGTCGATGATGGATTGCAGATCTGTGACAACAAAGTCTGAATGACCGCCATCCAACACGATGGAATGATCAGGCGCAATGAGTGTGAAATGGGGTGAGGCATCAATATGATATAGCGCGGAAAACTTCCCTGCTCCGCCATCCGCACTGATAGTGGGAAATTCAACACCAAATTCCTCACACCAACGAAAACATAACTCATCTCCGTGAGTGGCATTTATCTCCACATAAAAAACATCGCCCGTGTTACATCCATAACGGTAGTATGATTCTACAATAAAAGGTATGGCTTCGCGACAGTTAATACAGGTATAGTTGAAAAAATCAATGAAAACGAATTGACCGCCTTCCAGTTTTTCGAAAAGATCAAAGGCATTCCCATGGATATCCACTACCGAAAAATTCAACGCTTCATAGCCTTTACAGACTTCGCTCGATGAAATCTCAGCACCGTCCTCCAATTTGGCGGTCACATAATAGCAATTTTCCATGGTAGGATGATAATTTTCACTACCGAAACACGTCATATCAGTACTGTCCGCAAGGGCGAAAGAAGTGTTGCCGTAACGCTCATACACCTTATAATACAACGCACCCTGAACCTCAGACCAACACAAACGCACTCCACCACTTGTGAGTTCAACTGTTAAGTCTTCAACAGACTGAGGTGTTTGAGCCTTTACTGCGATGCCCATGACAAGGAACAAAACCACTAAAACCGCTCTTTTCATCGTCTAATGTATCTTTTAGTCTATGTTATTTCTTCTTCTTTTTCACCGAAAATCCAAAGCCCCCAATCTTCTCCCCCAGCCCATAATATTTCCCGTGGGAATACGCCAAAGGCCGAGCATGATTCAGTTGAAAAGCTCCAGTGCCTTTGTCAATCAACGTTTCCTCGGCATTGATGGCCACCACATTGGCAATGAACATATCATGCGATCCAAGTTCCTTCACTTCCACCACCTTACATTCAATGCTCAGCGGCGACTCCTTTATTAATGGCGCCTTCACGATTTGTGCCGGTTCGGGATGTAGATGCATCTGCTTAAACTTGTTATAGTCACGGCCTGAGCGCACTCCACACCAGTCCGTGGCGGCGGCCAAATCCTCAGTAGTGAGGTTGATCACAAACTCCTTGTTTTTCATGATGAGCTCATGTGAATGACGTTCCTTGCGGACGGAGATATAACACATGGGCGGATCGGAGCAGATGGTACCCGTCCATCCGATGGTGATGATATTGTAATTCTCCTCGCAGTCACCGCAAGTAACCATCACGGCAGGCAGAGGATAGATTAATGTTCCGGGTTTGAAAGGGACTTTCATACAGTTAGAAGTTAGAAGTTGTTCAGTTAGCAGTTAAGAGTGATGATGCTAATAGGCTTTTTATGTGGATGCAAAAATAGTGTTTTTCTCTGTCATCTTGCCAAGAATAACTCTTTTTGTATTTGGGAATAAAGTTGTATTTTTGCCGAATCATGATTTCCATTTTCGACGATATGACACAAGTCACCGAAGCTGAGGTGCAGCGTATGTTACCTTTGGTGGACGAACAACGGCGCATTGAAGCTTTGCGTTACAAACACGTGTTTGGCCAGTTCGCGTGCCTCAAGTCATGGCTCATGCTGAAAGAGCTGCTAACTCCTTTGGGCATCAACGACATGGAAATGGGTTTCAACGAGCATGGCAAGCCTTTCTTAGCTCACCATCTCGAAGTGCATTTCAATCTCAGCCATTGTAAGAACGGCATCGCCGTGGTGGTCGATCCCTCCCCCGTTGGCATCGACATCGAGAGTTTCCGCCACAGCAATTTGGCTTTAATCGAAAAAACGATGAGCCCTGCAGAGGCGGAACAGATTCTCACTTCAAGCGACCCTGTCGAGACCTTCACGCAGTATTGGACCAAGAAAGAAGCCGTGTTGAAATTACGCGGCACAGGCATCGTCAACGACCTGCATCACGTGCTTGACGGCAAGGACTACCGATTGGAGACCCATATCAACAGAGAGAAAAGCTACGCATATAGCATAGCATATCACACTGTTCTATAGTAAAATTATAAACAGTTATACAGTAAAGTAAAAAATAGCCTTACCCGTCACATAAATTATTTTAACTCAAGTAAAAAAAGTAAATTTCTCTTTCGGTTGATTTACTTATATCATCGTCATGAGGATTCAAGACTATGTTTTATGAGAATAAAAAAAATCCCGCTCAGATGAACGGGATTTTTTCATTTCGAATCGATCAATGATTATTCGATGTTCCAGGTGGAGCCGCTATTGAGCAGGTCGTCCATGCAGTGGATCTTCGAGTTGGCCTTCTCGTTGGCGATGACCTCATCGAGGCTGTCGTTGAAGGTCGGGGCTTTCACGTCACGGATGACACCGATGGCAACTGGGAAATGAGGCGGGGCCATGTGGGCCAGCATCATGTGGATACCAGTGTCCTCGGTGGTCTTGTCGTGGACGAGGATATCCTTTTCGGTGATACCATTCTCGCCAATCTTAACCACTTCGAGGTGATTGCCATTCAGGCGAATACCTTTATCACGGTTCTTGCCAAAGATCAACGGCTGGCCGTGTACGCATTTCACCTGCATATCGTCGCGGACATCTTTGCCTGTGATGTTCTCATGCACGCCGTTTGAGAAGATCATGCAGTTTTGCAGCACTTCGGTGACAGCGAGACCATCATGATGATACGACTCCATGAAGATGTCGGTGAGTTCTTTGGGGTTGACATCCACACCACGAGCGAAGAAAGTCGCTTTGGCACCGATGGCGAGCTCGCCAGGGTTGAACGGATCCTCGTAAGTACCTTGCGGTGAGGTCTTCGTCTTGGTGCCACGGAAGGTGCAGGGTGAGAACTGGCCCTTGGTCATACCATAGATACGGTTGTTGAACAACACCAGGTTGATGTCGATATTACGGCGGCAGGCATGGATGAAGTGGTTACCACCGATGGCGGTACAGTCGCCGTCGCCGGTAATCATCCACACGGTGAGGTGCGGGTTAGCCAGCTTCACGCCGGTGGCGCAAGCGGCGGCACGACCGTGGATGCTGTGGAAGCCGTAGGTGTTCATATAATAAGGGAAGCGCGAGGAGCATCCGATGCCGGACACCACCACGATGTCTTCCTTCTTCACGCCCATCTTGGGAAATACGTCTTGCATGGCTTTCAGGATGGCATGGTCACCGCAGCCGGGGCACCATTTCACCACCTGGTCACTTGCAAAATCCTCTTTGGTCAGCTGGATAGCTTGATTTTCGATATTCTGATTTTCCATGGTCGTATTATTTTAAGAGGTCGTTAAACTTAGTCTCCAGTTCGTTGATGGTGAACGGAAGACCCATCACCTTATTATATTGTTCTGATTTATATTCCGGGAAGTTCATGCGGAGGTACTTGGCGAACTGGCCGCGGTTGATTTCGCAGACCACGATTTTCTTGTGACCTTTCAGCACATCCTCGGTGTTGCGAGGCAGCGGCATGATATAGTCGAAGTGAGCGTGAGCGATCGACTTGCCTTGTTCCATGAGGTTCTCGACGGCGGTACGGATAACGCCGAAGGTGCCACCCCAGCTGACGACGAGGAGGTCGGCGTTGGGGTCGCCGTAGAGCTCTTGCAGCGGGATGTCATTAGCCACGCGGGCGACTTTCTCTTCGCGGAGTTCGGTCATGCGTTGGTGGTTCTCAGGATTGGTGGAGAGGTTACCTTTGCCATCTTCCTTCTCAAGGCCACCCACACGGTGACGCAGGCCAGGAGTTCCCGGGATAGCCCATTCACGGCGGAGCCATTTCTCATCGCGACGGAACGGCATGTAATCGGGATCGTTGGCTTTGGCAATCGGAGGATTGATAGTCGGGAGGTCAGCCATCTTGGGGATGCGGAACACCTCAGAGCCATTACCGAGAGAGCCATCGCTGAGCATGATGACGGGGGTCATGTGCTCGAGGGCGAGACGGGCAGCTTCGAAGGAGGTATAGAAGCAACCGGCGGAGCTGCGGGCGGCGATGACGATCAGAGGAGCGTCGCCGTTACGTCCGTAGAGAGCCTGCAACAGGTCGCTCTGCTCAAACTTGGTGGGAAGACCCGTTGACGGACCACCACGTTGCACATCGATGATGACCAACGGAAGCTCGGTCATGACAGCCAGACCCATAGCCTCACTCTTCAAGGAGAGGCCAGGACCTGACGTGGTTGTGACAGCAAGGCATCCCGTGTAGGCAGCGCCGATGGACGACATGATGCCAGCGATTTCATCTTCAGCCTGGAAAGCTTTGACGTTTAAGTTCTTATATTTTGTCAACTCTGCCAGAATGTCAGTGGCAGGGGTGATAGGATACGAGCCAAGGAACAGGGGACGACCAGATTTCTCAGCGGCAGCCATCAGACCCCAAGCGGCAGCGGTATTGCCCGTGATGTTGCGATACTTGCCCTTTTCGAGGTCGGCAGCTTCCACCTTATAAGTATTGGTGAAGAGCTCCCAAGTGTCAGCATAATGGTAACCAGCATCGAGAACGGTGCGATTAGCTTTGATCACCAGGTCTTTACCTTTGAATTTGTTCTCAAAATAAGCGTAAACGGTATCAAGTTCACGGTTAAACAGATACATCACGATGCCAAGGGCGAACATGTTCTTTGATTTCAGCATCGCCTTGTTATCCATGCCGAAGTCCTTCAAAGCCTCTTTGGTGAGTTCTGAGATGGGGGCTTTCACCACCTGGTAGTCGGCGAGGGTGCCGTCCACAGTAGGATCCGCTTCATAGCCAGCCTTTTCCAAGGCCTTGTCGGTAATGGAGTCGGTGTCGATGATGATAATCGTGCCAGGGCGAAGCCAGCGCATGTTGGCTTTGATGGAGGCAGGATTCATAGCGACGAGCACATCACAGAGGTCACCCGTAGAATGAATGGGCTTATGTCCAAAATGCACCTGGAACCCAGAGACACCTGCGACAGTGCCTTGCGGAGGACGGATCTCGGCGGGATAATCCGGGAAGGTGGCGAAATCGTTTCCGGCAAACGCCGTCGAATCGGAGAAAAGATTTCCGGTAAGTTGCATACCATCGCCTGAGTCGCCCGCAAAACGGATCACGACATGCTCAAGAGCAACAACTTTACTTTTTCCTGTCATAACTATAGATTTAAATTACAAGATTTATTGTTTCAAGATATTCTTTGGTATCTTTTTTGTTTGCGCCTGCAAAGGTACGTTTTTAATTCGGTTCATCCTAACATATATACAAAAACTTTTTTCGCTTTGTTTTTTAGACTATTTCTAAATTGCATAAAACCTGACTCGGATAACAAACAAACCAGTATATTTGCAGCCTCAAAAATTGAAACTAACACCTAAAAAATTAAAAATTATGGCTTACAAAATCACAGACAAATGTATCGCTTGCGGTACCTGCATCGATGAATGCCCTGTTGGCGCAATTTCAGAAGGAGACATCTACGTCATTGACGCTGATTCATGTGTCGGTTGCGGCACCTGCGCTGGCGCTTGCCCGAACGATGCTATCGTTGAAGACTAATCATTTAAACAAATCGTGTGCATTAAAAATGAAAAAAGCCTGTGAAAACAGGTTTTTTTCATTTTTTTCACACTTTACATGAAAGTTTGGCAAGTAATTTGTTATCTTTGCACGGTCTTTCAAATTGAAAAGCATTTTTAATCATCATTTATTTTAAACATTCAATTAACTAAATTCAAACAACTATGAAGAAATTAGCTTTGGCACTCGTGTGCCTCGTGAGCCTCGCCTTCTTTGCAAGCTGCGATGATCCTCAAGTTCAAGATCCCAAACCCGCCATCAGCATCCTCGCTGAAGAAGGCTACATCCAAGATGGTGACATCATCGACCTGGACGCACCTTATCTTTTCGGCTTCAAAGTGGCCTCCAATGCTGAAACAGGCGTTGAACTCTCACAACTCCTTATCACCATCGACGATGAACCTTGGGACACCCTCGACCTGACGGGCAAAACCGAAGACATCTACAGAGGTTCCATCACCTACAATGCCTCCCGTGACTCCATCGTGGGACAAGGCGTCATCAATGCCACTCTGACTGACGCTAAGAACAACGTTGCCACTGCCTCCATCAGCTACAGCATCAACCAACCTTTCGTGCTCCTGAACCCCACTCCATTTGAATGGTTCCGCTTGGGCAACAACTATCCCGACATGACCGAATTCGGCCTGAAATGGGAAAAGAACCTCAAAGTCACCTATGCTCAGATTCAGCCTCTCGATGGTGTGAAGCTCTACATCTTCAGCGATCCTACTGTTTGGGAAAACACCAAAACTGATGTTGACAAGAAACGTCTGATGCAGACCGCCATTGAAACCATGCAAACTGCCGAAGTTTACAAAAACGTCTCCACCACTGCTGGCGGCACCTACAATGATGTCATTGCCACCATCACCACTGACGGCGTGTTCCATCTGATCCATGTGACCGAATGCAACAT
>JAEEII010000193.1 GCA_016281295.1 Bacteroidales bacterium | reverse complement strand
TCCACGTTGTGGGTGCCGTTGTTGATGGTCAGGTGGAGGGTGTCGGCACTCGGGCAACCATTCTCGTTCTCATAGAGGTAGATGTAGGTGTCGCTCACTGTGTAAGTCTCGCCATGCCATTCATAACTCTCACAGGCAGTCGCAGTCTCCACGTTGTGGGTGCCGTTGTTGATGGTCAGGTGGAGGGTGTCGGCACTGGGACAGCCGTTCTCGTTCTCGTAGAGGTAGATGTAGGTGTCACTCACCGTGTAGGTTTCACCATGCCATTCATAACTCTCGCAAGCAGTCGCAGTCTCCACGTTGTGGGTGCCGTTGTTGATGGTCAGGTGGAGGGTGTCGGCACTCGGGCAGCCGTCCGCGTTTTCGTATGTATAGACGTAAGTGTCACTCGACGTGTAGGTCTCACCATGCCAAATATAGTACTCGCAGGCGGTTTGGGACTCCGAACTATAGGTTCCTTGATTGACAGTCAGGTTCAGTGTGACAATACTATCACATCCCAGATAAGAGGTGAAGTAATGCATCGGTGTTGCGTCATGATCATAAATAGTGCCGTACCATTCAAACGGCTCGCAAGTAACCACTGTGGTATCGGGACCAATCACCTCGTGACCAATCGTCAAGTGAAGCGTCACGATAGAGTCACAGCCAGTCACTTCACTGGTAAATGTCTGCTCATAATCGCCTGAATTTTCGTAGGTGATACCATTCCAAGTATATTCATCACAAGCCACATCCGAAAACTCATAATAGATCTTAGGCAACACCGTAATCGTAACCGATTCTGTTGTATCGCAGCCTGGCCCCGTAGAGACCGTTACAGAATAGGTGTGATCTCCCGGCCCTAAGTCAGATAAAGTGAGGTCTGGGGTATTCGCTCCAGTTGGTTGCCAATGATATGTCACATCGTTTTGTATTCCAAAATCACGGATGGCACGGACTGCAGCATTGTTATCTTTCTTCTTTGTTAGCATGTGAGCTCCGGCCAAATTATCATACTCCATATTGATGCCCCATGCGTATTCATTATTACCTTGTGTACTAGACCAATAAAAACTGTTTTGAAGAACTGATCCATTATTGACAATCAAAGCAGATTGGATCATACTCATTCTACTGATTAATATCCTAAGCTGTCCAATAGAAGGCAAATACCAATTAGGATAATCCACCTTCCCGGCTGCATAATTAGTGTTATTATTTTGAGAGGCACGTATTTTTCGTGTATTTTCCTTTCCATCCAATTCATTCAATAATGTAAAAGTTGTGGAACCTGGAGAACAAGTAGCCACACCACTTATCGACACAGTACTCCCCCATTTACACCCCGAAGAAACGTCGTCCATCCCTACCATCCATCCTCCCGTTCCTTCTGGGTTAATGTAAAACACGACACCTTTGCTGCCATCATCATTCATTATGACATCACCGATATGATACGATTGCGAGAACAACAGCGAACTATTGCCCAACACAACCAACAATAATATCCATATCCAGTGCTTCATACGATCAAAAATCAATTATAGCTCGAACACGGTTTGACTTGCTCTTTAAATCTTTGTCAATCCCTCCATTATTACATTGAATCTTAAAAGCATTGCCTTCATTGATTTCATTAGATGACCAAAGATGTGCAGTTAAGGACTCAGTAAAGACAGTCCCATTCACTCGTTGAAGACTTTGATTTACAATGAGAACCGATGCATAGAGAACATTCAATTGTCCCAATGCAGGCAGATACCAACTATGACCTCCCACACTTCCTAATCCCAAGACGTAATCCACAGCAGCATAAGTTGTATTAGAATTTGCCGCATTGTGAATTTTCTGGGTGTTTTCATAACCATTAAAATCATTGATAGCAGGTATCCAATTTGTATAATTGGCAAGATCCGGAATATCCACAGTTGATTTATTACACCATGCCTTTTGCGATTCTGTTACACTCACAGCCCAACCATGTTGACCCGAAGGATCTACATAAAACACGATGCCTTTGGCCGTTTTTCCTGCAACGGGCCATTTTGAAGCCTTCACGATGGAACCGTCACTGCATAGGATGTCACCCACGGCTGGGTTTAACACTTCTGCAGTCAAAGTAATCTCATCCCCTTCACAGATGGTATCACTCGGAGAAATCGTGATTTCCACCACTGGAGGACTGGCAACATACACTGTGGCCGTTTCTGTGGTCTCGCAACCTCCATCCAAAGAGACCGTCACCGAATAAGGGGTGCTTTGAGCAGGAGCCACGGTGATTTCTGGAGTGGTCTCACCAGTATTCCATAAGTAACTGAAATTGTCTGATGAAGAAGGCATGGTGAAATCATGGATTGCTCTGACACAATGTTTTTGGTCTTTTCCATGAAACCAAAAGCCACCTCCACTATATTGCCCAGGATCATAAACCGGAGAACCATTGGTTATACTATTTTTAAAGGAGATAGCCCAAGCATTATCTTTGTCTTTTTCGGTACTGCTCCAATAAACATCATTAGACATACAAGAACCATAAATAGACAAAACAGAATCAACAACAGCTAAAGAGGAATACAAATATTGCAGTTCTCTGACAGAAGGCAAATACCAATCATCACCAAAATAAGGTTGATTATTGGAATTAACGACCCATGCTGCAAAATCATGATTACTAAATTTATTCCTAATACGAAATGTACGTTCTTTGCCGCTCATATTATCACTACTCTGCACCAAATAATATGTACTTTCACTTACAGAAACAGCAGCAGGTTGTAAAACAAACTGTTTATCTCCCCATTTAAATTTATTAGTACCATTTTTAGTCACGTCATGCAACGCCACCATCCAACCTCCTGTGCGTTCGGGATTGATATAGAATACCACACCTTGTTGGCCGTCTTCAGTGGTGATGAAATCGCCAATATGATAGCTCTGAGCCTTGACTTGCAAAGCGCAACAAAGAAGCAATACTATGTACCAAACACTTTTTCTCATCCCTAAAATGAACACATTGCTCGCACTCTATATGACTTCGTACCATTATCTCCTTTCACAGCCGCTCTATCGGAAAACAACCATTTATTGGTATTATCGACTTGCGTTGAAGACCAATAGAATTTAGATGGAGTTACTGTTAATAATGTTCCACCAACTGTTGTCATAGAAGCATTAATAATTGCTATGTCAGCAAAGATGCTTCGCCACTGACCAATTGAAGGGAGATACCATCCTTGGGAAAGATCCATCAGATAAGCAGCAGGAAACTGTTCCGCATTACCTGCTCTTCGGATGGCATGGGTATGAGCATAGCCATCCAAGTCAAAGATAGCTTCACGGGGATTCGAAGTAGTCACCAGCCCAGAAACCGTAGTGTTAGTAAGGTTCCATATCACGTTTTCGGTCTCATCCAGCGCCAATGCCCAGCCATTCCATCCGTTATTATCCACATGTACCACCACTCCATTGGCTGTTTTTCCAGACACAGGCCAGCTACTCACAGGAACGATGCTACCATCCGTGCATAGAATATCGCCCACCGACACGAGCCTTATATCGCCAGTTGTGGTTGCTGCGGCATGAAGCGTCACCGGATCGCCATCGCAACCAGCATTTCCTTCTACCCAGACGTTTACTGCAAGACTTGACATCACCGTGACGGGAACCACGTTGCTATAGCTCCAATTCCCCGAAGGGTACTCCAAGGCATAACGGAGATAATAACCATTATATGAAGCTGGGATATTGTTGTTAGTGAACGTGTTGAAAGGTCCCTCTGCGGAAGGCCCTATCTGCCATTGTCCAGAACAACCTTGACAGAACAACTCTGGCACAGTCAATGAAAATGACCCTCCTTCACATACTGGCATTGGCCTGATAATTTGCCCTACATAAGATACATTTACAGTCACCTCCGCTGTACATAGTTCAGTGGCTTCAAGAGAAATATCATCTAAGCCGAAGTCGTTGCCAGCATCATCTTTTGTATTCAAATCATAAATTGTAATAGTTGCAGTTGTTGCATCCTCACTATTCCATGGAGACGTGAACTCATTCCAAGAAAAAACTGCCAACTGCTCGCCCAATGAAACTCCATTGATATCAAACTTCAAATTAGCTTGATAATTAGTGTTGGAGTCTTGTTTACGCATGTGCACCAACCGTGCTGAAAAATCATAATTGGAATGAGGAATAACCGAGATTGTTTCCTGCCATACCCTATGCGAACTATTACGAGAACCATTCACCATCATAAATTTCCCTGATTGGCCATTTGTCACCCATGGGATTGCGGAAATAGTTTGAGATGGGAAATGATTCGTCAATTGATTATCCACAGTAAAAATTCGACCATCCTCGTTTTGTATCGTAGCAGTAATATTTCCCGAAGTATATCTATAATCTGTTTCAAAGTCTTTATACCCATCTTCAAAATCCCCATTGACGACTAAATCAGGATATCCAGTCACAGTGTAGGTGGTGGTGACAGTAGGCGAAGCAATGGGATTAGGAATGTCAGTGGCAGAAAGGCTTGCAGCAGGAGACCAAGTGTAAGTCGATGCACCCGAAGCCGAAAGCTGAACACTATGCCCTGGATAAATGGTCTGGTCACCACAAGTGACTATGCCACAGCCATCTTTGCTCTGCCCAAGAGCCATGCCTTGCATCAAGAATACCGAAACAAGTACCCACAAGGGTAGCATGAATCCTTTCGATATCCGAGGTATGTTTTGCATCACCTATTATATTTAAAATAAGCGCGGCAAAGCTAAGAAAAAAACGAATATCCGTCAAGTTATATTATGAATAATATTCATATTTTAGATTATTCTATAATAATAGAATTATATTCATTATATATTTTAATGAAATAAATACCTCTTGGAAGATTCAATGTAGTATAAATCAAGTTATCACCCTTGCTGACAGCAATTATTTTGTCAGCAACCAATTGCCCCAAAGTGTTATAAACTCGCATCGGAAACAAACCCGACGACTCCGATTGAAATGACAGATATACCGCTCCTGACGAAGGATTGGGAAAACAACAGAGATGTTTCACTTCAGAATCAGGCGATGACAAAAACGCACATAACTCCTGATAAGCTATTGATGGCCGCGTCTCCAAGAAATGACGGATCTTTTCCATAACCGTCTCCCATGATTCCAAAGAAGCTGGCTTCCCAAAACGCTCGGATTGATGAATGACCTCATCCCGAATCCAAGCCCTTGCCTGCTGCAACATTAAAGAGGTGTTTCCAAAAGAAAAAGCTCCAGTAGTCAGTTCATGATAACGAACGAGAAACCGCGAAATAAATGCTTTGTTTTCAAGGAGTTTCCTAAATAACAAGGTAGCGGTGCGTGAGCTTGGCCAGGTGTCTTCACCCGTATAAGCGGCATTGGCAAAAGCATCGAAATCAAGATCCGAGAGACAGGCATCACCATCGAAGAAAATCCACCGCCAGGGGTTGTCGTTTTCCTGCCAACAACGCATATTGTTGGAGGGCCAGTCGGCATTTTTAATGAAAGTCTCGAAAACGACATAGTCGATGAAATTCTGAACATCTATCAATGAACATAAATAGGCATATTCCGAGGAGTCGGCGAGATTCGCTTCGGAAAGCCACGACATCATTGCATTGAAGTTAGTGTTGTCACCACAATCCACAGTTCCCGTCCAGTTCTTGACGATGGTACAGTCATCCTCGTCCACATCAAAATGATCACTTAGGAAATCCTCGTCGATTTTTTCTTTCAGCAGATAGATGCCCCAGTATTCCCCATTCAGGAACAGGACGACCGGCTGGTTCGCACTCGACTCCACGTTGATTTCAGCCGCCATACGGTCACACAGATAATCCTCGACGCCAGATTGAAACCAAGAAGCGCTGAATGGTTTGAGAACCAGACGTTTGAAACCTGTGTGGTCTGTCGTCTCGAAAAGAGGGAAGAAGAAGCGTTTTTCTCCATATTCTTTTCGGGCATAGATTTTCAATCCTTTTTGGGAAAACCGCCTCGACTGTTCCCCATGGGTCCTCAATCCCGCTTTCATGTTAAAATAGCAGGTGTCATTAGCATAGCACTCCACATTACACAGTCGCTCCCACTCTTTACCCGTTTGATAATAGTTGCCTGTGGTTTTCGGACAATCGGGGTCGAAAAAAACGCCAGGCACCATGATACCCGTCCCATAGTCGAACAAGGCCAAGGAGTCGGCACAAAGGGAAAGCACCGGAAGACCGTGTGTGTCGCCCTCCAAGCTCTTGACAAAATAGGACTGAGTGGCGACTGTACTTACAAGATGACCGTCCGTGTCGAAAGCGGCAGCACGGATGACGATGGCGTGACGTACGTTCGCAGGACGATCGTCCTCCTCCAAAGGGGAATGGAGATTTAGGGTATAGATATCCGATGTAGAATAGAGCGACTCGGAAAGCGTCAAAGGGCCGTCATACAAAGCATCATAGACCGTAGGGGTGTTGCCATTCAAGGTATAATGGATCTCGCAACTATCATCAGGGAAAGAGAGGGTGACAGCACAAGGTTGCTGAAAGACGCCACCTGTAGGAGAGAAACTCACCTTTGGCTGGGCTTGCAAAACGATGGCAAGCGACCAAAAAACGACGAAACACAAAACAGTTCTCATAACACACAGTTGGCAAAGGTTGCAAAGTTACGCAAATAAAACCTATCTTTGCAATGGCAAAACATCAAAACACTCCATAATCTAGAGCACTGATGAGCAGGGGATTCATAAAAGAAGGCGATCAAGAAGAGATTCCAATGGTGCCACCAAGGGCATACCTGCCCGATGGCGTGCCTAACTATGTCACCAAAGAAGGTCTCGCGGCTCTTAACGAGGAGCTGAAAAATCTTGAAACGGAACGGGCTAAAGCTGGCGATAACTACATCTTATGCAACTTCATCGATGCCAAGATGAAACAACTCATCAGCCGTATCAGCAGTGCCGTGGAAATCGACATTTCAAAAGCTAACAAAAACACAGTGAGCTTTGGTGCCTGGGTGCGTTACAACGGTCGCGTGGTGAGAATCGTAGGAGTGGATGAAGCCAATGTGGACCAAGGCCTGGTCTCCTTCGTCTCACCGATAGCCAAGGCATTAACAGGGAAAAAGGCGGGAGAGGTCTTCGAATTGAAAGGGCCAGGAGGCACGGAAAAAATCGAAGTGAATGAAGTGTCGTTTGAACCGATGGCTCTTACACAACTGGTTCACGACAAGGTTCAGGACAAGCCAACGGAAAAAGTGATCGCTGCAGAAAGACGTAGCCAAAAATCCTTCGGAACGGAAATCGAACAGGTGATACAGACCCCACAGACTGCACAAGAAGAGAACATCGACTTGCCGGCAAACGAGGATAAACCTAACAAGTTTGAACCAGAGATCAATCAGATGGAGTTCCTGCCTATTGTCAACGAGCGAGGCATCATCGTGGGACGGGCTTTGTATATCGAGCTCCACAAAGGAAACAAAATCCTGCACCCCGTTGTGCATCTACATATTGTTAATGGAAAAGGAGAGACCTCAAGACGCTACTGGTGGCATGTGGCTTTTGGCGACACCCCAGAAAAAACGCTCAAACGGAAGATGACAGAAACACTGGGATTAGCTAAAGTAAAACCCACGCTGAAGAAACAGTATATCCGAGAATCGAGAACCGAGAAAGAACTGGTTTATATGTTCATGGTGGTTTCCGAAGAAGACCTTCCAATAACCCCCAATGAAAAAGAATATATCGATATTTTTAAAATGGATATATTATAATGATTTATTCATTATAATTATATAATTAATATTTATTATAAAGAATATTTATATATATATCTTACAAATTATTCACACAAACTTCGGGATAATTCAATTTCAACTCAACCGTTTTCTTTTCAATCAACGCTTCAAACCGTTGGTATGCCTCGCTCTCAGGGAAGAGCGGCTTGTGATGAAGCATCTGCTTGAGTTCTTTGGCAGCGGCCATGGCGGGAAGTTCGGAGGGATTGACAGCGAATTGAACGAATCTCTCGAAGATATAATTCACCGCTTGATCGGTGGGATGCACCATGTCTTCCTTATAAAAACGGTAGTCGCGAAGCTCATCAAGAAGGATTTCGTAGGCAGGGAAATAATGGGCATTATCAAAGATCTCGCATACCTGATCCACTGCCAGCAACATTGAGGCCTTGCTCAGCTGGTTCTCATGAAGGCCGTCTTTGAGATGACGCAACGGGGAGATGGTGAAGATGAACTGCTTGTCGGGAACAGCTCGCAGCATATCAGAAAGCAAATCAGCAGTCTCCTCCACCGAGAGGAAGACCCGTTCGAATCGGGTCGCAGGAAGTTTATGGCAGTTTGAGACCACACGGCCAGATGTCCTCTCACGGTAAATCCAGGAGGTGCCTAAACTGATGATAATCCATCTCGCAGATTGAAAATGTTGGTGTGCCTCAGCAAGACTCTGGTTGACCGTTTGAAGCAACGCTTCTTCTGTCGGTCTCCAGAAGTCGGTGTTATGGCTGAAGGTACAATAGAACTCCCCTCCCACTTCAATCACCTCGTCATGGGTAAACGGAGTGCCGTCGCGGAGGCGTTGCAGTGAGTGGGCGATGCTGGCCGGGTTATACAGCACGCCGAAGGGGTTGACTTGTGCATGAAAGCCCACGCCACGACAGAGGGAGCCCACCTCGTCGGCGAAACAGGAGCCTAAGAAAAGGAGCGGGTCGCTGTAGCGGATGGATGGGGATAAAGGAGTGATATTTAGGTCGGTGTGGAGTTTCATAGGAATTTTACCTCACCCCCCGACGGGGGGTGAGGTCTAATGAGTGCCGGGGGGTGAGGTTATTTACTAGCGATGAGGAAGCGTTCCACCTCGATACCTGCCATGGCTCCGGTGCCGGCGGCCACGATGGCTTGGCGGTAGATACGGTCCTGGCAGTCGCCGCAGGCAAAGATGCCTTCCACGTTGGTGGCAGTGGATTTCGGCTTGGTGATGATATAGCCTTCCTCATCCATGTCGAGGAGTCCTTTGAACGGCTCGGTGTTCGGGGTATGGCCGATGGCCTCGAAGAAGCCGTCCACATAGATGGTACGTTCCTCTTTGGTGTCGCTGTGATATAACACGGCACCCTTCAGCTTCTTCATGAAGCCTTGCTGTTCGCCAAAGAGCTCTTTGGTCTGATGTTTCCAAAGCACCTCGATGTTAGGGGTGTTCAGCACCCGATGCTGCATGGCCTTGGAGGCGCGCAGCACGTCACGGCGGACGATGAGATAGACTTTGTTGCAGAGTTTGGCCAGATAGGTGGCGTCTTCGCAGGCCGTGTCGCCACCGCCGACGACCGCCACGTCCTTCCCTTTATAGAAAAAGCCGTCGCAGGTGGCACAGGCAGAGACGCCGCCACCTTTGAACTCCTCTTCAGTGGGGAGTCCGAGATAACGAGCCGAAGCACCCGTGGAGACGATAATGGCGTCGGCCAACAGCTCTCCGTCGTATTCGGTAGTCACCCTGAAAGGCCGTTGTGAGGCATCGATAGCCGTGACCTCCCCCATGCGGATGTCCGCGCCAAAGCGTTCCGCTTGCTGGCGGATCTCCTCCATCATATCGGGGCCGTTGATCCCCTTAGGATACCCTGGGAAGTTCTCGATTTCAGTCGTCTGAGTCAGCTGTCCGCCAGGCTGCATGCCTTCATAGACAACAGTTTTGATGTCGGCGCGACAAGTATAGATAGCAGCGGTATAACCCGCTGGTCCTGAGCCGATTATTAAGCATTCAACGTGTTCCATAGTGTAGAATTTTAGCATTAAGATTTTTAAAATTAGAGTAAATAATTGCAAAAGTAACTTTTTTTTTGAAAAAATGCGCCATAATTCAAAAAACATTCCTATCTTTGCAGCCGCAAAAGCAATCGGGGTGTGGTGCAGTTGGCTAGCATTCTTGCATGGGGTGCAAGCGGTCGCCCGTTCGAGTCGGGCCACTCCGACGCTCAAAGGACATCAAAGCAGTTTGGTGTCCTTTTTTATTGGAAATCATCGATTTAGAACATCATCCCTTGTTCGATAACCTACAAAAACAATCCGAGCTGCTCCAAAAGGAGTATGAATTCGAGAAGGCCACCTACCTCGAGGCGGTGCAACGTGCCCCGATGAATGGCGATGTGGCAGAAGGTGACTGCTGGTATCCGATACGATTAGGCAACACCTCTTATAATATCGCCAACCAGTTGGTGGTGGATGTGTTCTTCGACGGGACACAACCTGAGGATTCGAGCAGCGACTTCGAGCCGGGCAAGATCGTCAACTTTTTCAGCTTCGAGAACGGAAAGATGCGGGTGCTCAACTACAACTGTGCCGTGAGCCGCGTCCAAGAATACCGTATGGAGATTGCTGTGAACAACATGCCCACGCTGATGGCCTTGCAAAACCTGGCCTCACGCGCTAAAGTCGGGGTGCTTTTAGGCATCGATGACTACACCTATCAGGTGATGCAAAGCAGCCTTCGGCAGGTGAAAGACCGCAACGACGAGGGTTTTGTCAACCTACGCAGCGTGCTGATCGGAGAGCGGCAGCCTGCTTTTCGGGAGTTGCACTATGCTCCCATGCCTTGGCTTAACGCCAGCCAGAACGCCGCCGTCAGCAAGGTGCTGAACGCCCGCGAGACCGCCATCGTTCATGGGCCACCTGGCACGGGCAAGACCACCACCCTCGTAGAAGCCATCAGCGAGACGCTGAAACGCGAGACCCAGGTGCTGGTGTGTGCCCCGAGTAACGCCGCCGTTGACTGGATCAGCGAACAGCTCTTCAGACGGGGAATCTCTGTTTTACGTATCGGCAACCCCTTAAGGATCAACGACGTGATGATGCAGTGTTCCTACGAATACCGCTACGCCAACCACCCCGATTACTTAGAGCTGTTCGGCATCCGCAACTCGCTGAGAGAGCTCAAGAGCCGTCCGCGGCTGGGCGACAAGGAGCACAACCAGATCCGTAAGCTGCAACACCGTGAGATGGAACTGGAGGTGAAGATTCGCGAAGAGCTCTTCGGCACGTCAGGGGTCATCGCCTGCACCCTCATCGGCAGTGCCAACCGTCTCTTGGAAAGGAGACACTTCGGCACGGTGTTCATCGACGAGGCCGCCCAAGCCCTCGAAGCTGCCTGCTGGACCGCCATCCTTAGAGCTGACCGTGTCATCTTCGCCGGCGACCATCAGCAACTGCCACCCACCATCAAATGTCTGGAAGCCGCGCGTGAAGGACTGGAAAAGACACTGATGCAGAAGGTAGTCCGGAGCAAACCCTCGTGCGTCACCCTGCTGGACGTGCAGTACCGGATGAACAAGGACATCATGGAGTTCTCATCACGTCATTTCTACCACGGCAAGCTGAAAGCCGACCCTTCCGTGGCAGAACACCTCGTCTCCCCTATCGACACCCCGCTGATGTGGCTCGACACCACGTCATGCGACTTCGGGGAACAGCAAAGCCGAAACCTCAGCCGAAGCAACCACGAGGAAGCCAAGCTGCTCATGAAGACCTTGATGGACTATGTGAAACTCATCGGGATGGAACATCTGCTGAGAGAGCAAACCGACTTCGGCATCATCTCACCCTATAAAGCACAGGTTCGATTGCTTCGTAAATATCTCAGAAACAACAGAATGCTCAAGCCCTTGCGGCATCAAATCACCGTCAACACGGTGGATGGATTCCAGGGACAGGAACGCGACGTGATTCTCATCAGCATGGTACGTGACAATGCCAGCGGCAACATCGGATTCCTCAACGACCTCCGAAGGATGAATGTGGCTATCACCAGGGCAAGGATGAAACTCATCATCTTCGGCAACGCCGAGACGCTGGGGAAGACGAAGTTCTATGAAAAGTTGATTGCTTATTTTGAGGAACGAGGGGATTTTGTCCGAATTGAGCCGGAACATAATAATCAAGAGTGAGGGATTAACATCAGAATATTTATTTATTAAAACATCGAAAAGCACGAAAGGCACGAAATAAAGTTTTCGATTTTTTTCGTGTATTTCGATGTTAACAATATTTTTATTATTTTTGCGTTTTTAATTTTTAAATAAAACATATATATGATGTTAATTTATCCAAATGAATCTTATAAGATAAACGGAGCAATCTACGAGGTAAATAAAAATTTAGGACCAGGATTTCTCGAAAAGGTTTATCAAGAAGCGTTAGAAAAAGAATTTAAATTACAAGGTATTCCTTATGAGCGAGAAAAAGAATTCTCAATCATATATAAAGGAGAAGCACTGAAACAACTTTATGTAGCTGATTTCGTTTGTTACAATAAAATAGTGGTTGAATTGAAAGCGGTGGAAGAATTGCTTCCTATCCATACAGCACAGGTAATAAACTACCTTTGTATCACAGGCTACAAACTGGGTCTTTTAGTAAACTTCAACGCTCGCAAAATAATTCCAGAAAGAATCGTCAGGTATTAATTAAAACATCGAAAAGCACGAAAGGCACGAAATAAAGAAAAGTATAAAAAATTTCGTTTTTTTCGTGTATTTCGATGTTTAAAATTAAATTATTTTATTATTTTTGCTGCAATATAATTAATGATATCACCATGAACAAATCCATATTAATCATCGATGATCAAGAAAACCAAGCCAAAGAACTATGCTCAGCATTACAGAATGCGTTAAGTGACTGCGAATTAAACTACGCCTCCAAGGAAAACGACATCATGACCAAAGTGATCACCCAATATTATTCCATTGCCATCGTTGACCTGAGGATGGACGGTTATTGCATTGACGGATTCAATGTGATGGACCAAATCATGGCTGCGAATCCGTATGCCAAAATAATCATCATTTCGGCTTATATGAATGATTATCTGCTGCGTATCTCCGACTACATCTCCAAAGGCTCTATCCTCGCGCTTTCGGAGAAGAAAGCTTACAGCATTTGGATTCCAGAACTCGCTGGCATCATCAACGACTATTACAACAAGGACCTCAACCCTATCGCTGTTCAGATTCTTGAAGACCTCTTCGCCAAAGCGAAAAACGAGCCCGACACGGCTAAAAAAGGGCGATTGTTCGAGGAATTTGTCGTAGGACTATTCCGACAAATGGGATTCATCCACATAGAGACCCGTGTTCGCGACAAGGCCAGCAACGAGATCGACCTCATCGTTCGCAACGACCTCGCCGACCCTTTTTTCAGCAAATTCGGGAGATACATCTTTGTGGAGTGCAAAAACAAACCCGAAGTGGGATTCTCAAAAAACGACTTCATCGTTTTCAACAAAAAGGTCTCGTCATCGAACGGCGACAGCAACCTTGGCGTGGTATTCACCACGGGGCATATCCAGCGCACAGTTTATCTTGAGGCTTTGCGTGAGTCGGAGAAAGGGGTGAAAATCCTGTACCTTGGGTCGGGGGAGATCGCCAAACTCATCCATACGGCGAATATGCTTGAGGAATTCAAGGAGATCATCGACCGCCAAGTTTCGTAGCGGCGAATTTTTTGTTGTCGGCGAATTTTTTGTTGTCGGCGAATTTTTTGTTGTCGGCGAATTTTTTGTTGTCGGCGAATTTTTTGTTGTCGGCGAATTAAGCGAATTTAGCTAATTTTTATTCGCTTAATTCGTTTAATTCGCCGACAATTCTTCTTCGCATAATTCGCCGACCCTTTCTAATTCGCTTAATTCACCGTTAGCAGTGAAAAGGCTGCCGCCAGCAGGAATGTGTGCAGAACCTGCTTGGGAAGGAATTGGTCGGGGACACCTGTCTTCAGCGTATTTCGGATGGTTAGCAGATCCCGGAGAAAGAGCGGGAAAAGCAGCCAGAACGAGTAGGTGTAATATGGGGCACGCTTCAGGATCGAGAAGACTGTCAGGCACAGGAAAGGCACGACAGTCAAGCAAACATGGTAGAGAAACGCTCCCTTCAAGCCTATCTTCACCACGAAGCTGTTTTTGCCGAAGGCTTTGTCGTTTTCATAGTCACGCATATTGTTGATATTCAGCACAGCGTTGGAGCAACAGCCCATGGCAGTGGCGGGAAGCAATATGCTGAAATCCAAGTTACGGGTGGCGAGATAATAAGTGCCAGCCACAGCCGCCCAACCAAAAAACAAGAAGCAGGACAGGTCGCCAAGGCCACGATAACCGTAAGGATGCTTGCCCAAGGTGTAAAACAAGGCAGCCAGCAATGCGGCAATGCCCATAACGGCAAAGACGGCCAATTCCTTCCAAGTAAGACGGGCGAAGACAAAAATCAACAAGGCGCCGAAGACGAGGACGACAAGCGCAGTGACCGCTATAGCCATACGCATCTGCCGTTCAGTCAATGCACCGCTTTGCATCGCACGTTGGGGACCGGCACGGTGGACATTGTCAACACCTTTTTTATAATCACCGTAATCATTGGCGAGGTTAGAGAGGATCTGCAAGGTAAGCGCAGTGAGGGCACAGAAGAGCACCACCCAGCCGTTGATGCCAGGGCTTTCGGCAAAGGCCAGAGCACCACCCAGCAGGATGCCGGACAAGGAGAGTAATACGGTGCGAGGACGGGCGGCGGAAAGGAAGGCATGTCCCCAAAACCTTCTCTCCTCGGGAGAGGGGGAGGAGGACACGCGAGATATTTGAGGATGATTTTTTCCTATCATGATTAAAACATTGATTAGAATTCAAAATCCTTATTTTTTCTACCGAGATTAACCTCACCCCCCGGCCCCCTCTCCACAGTGGAGAGGGGGAGCGTTCTACCCTGGGCCTACCGAGATTTAACCCCTAACGGGGTAGCTCCCTCTAAATTATAAATTCTCCTTCTACCGAGATTTAACCCCTAACGGGGTAGCTCCCTCTAAATTCTAAATTATAAATTCTCCTTCTACCGAGGTTTAACCCCTAACCTCACCCCCCGCCTCTCCACTGTGGAGAGGGGGAGCGTTCTACCCTGGGCCTACCGAGGTTAAACCCCTAACGGGGTAGCTCCCTCTAAATTCTAAATTCTAAATTCTAAATTCACTTCTTCCTGCCACGGCGTTTGGGGGAATAGTAAGATGGCTCCTCGTTGCGGGCGGCGCCACGACGGCCACGACCTGATTCTTTCGTGGAAGTGCTTCTGGAAGACGAGCCTCTTGAGGAAGTGCTTCTGGAAGACGAGCCTCTTGAGGAAGAGCCTCTCGAGGATGAACCACGCGAAGGACGGGGACCGTCGATGTCGTAGTCGCTGGAGCGGAAGTCAAAGCCACCGGACTCTTTCCTTGAACGCGATCCGCTGGAACGAGTCTCCTTTTTCGAACTTGAAGCTTTCTCTTTCTTTGAGCCTGAACCCTTCTCTTTCTTTGAAGTGGAGCTCTTTTCTTTCTTGGCGCCAAAGCCTCGTTCTTCGTTGCGTTTCTTGCGGGATGGACGGGTGTCTTCTTCATCGAGGAACACCTCAATGTCATCGAGTTTGTCACGCCAGTCAGGATCGAGCCACTCATGGCCGTCACGGGAACGTTCCACCTTATATATAGGCTTGTCGTCGTCGAGCTCACGGTTCTTCTTTTTCGACTTCTTCTCAAACATCTCCTCCAGCGTGAGGTCATCATGCTGTTCCGGTTGCTCAGGGCTTTTGTCTGAGTGTTCTTTGCGTTCGGTGTTTTTCTTGTTGCGTTTCGGCTGTTCCTTGGCCACTTCAACCAGGATGCCTTTGGGGTTCTTGCGCGGGTCGGAGAAGCACTCGAGAATCATGGGGACGAAGCTCTCTTCCACATCGACGTAGGAATAGTCGCCAAAGAGGTCGATACGTCCAATCGGGATGTTCTTGGAACGGGTCACATCGTTGATCTTGCCGATGATTTTCTGGGGAAGGATATGGTCGTTTTTGCCCATGCCGAAATAGAGGCGTTTCATCGTTTCGTCCTGATGGTCACGTTCTTTCTTACGGTCCTTACGGTCTTTCTTCTCGTCTTTCTCATCCACGTTGAGGTCAACAGCGTCTTTGTAGTAGTCGAGGAACCGGTTAAAGTTCAACGCCACCATGCGGGTGATCAGCTCTTCGCGCGACATCCATTCGAGTTTCTTGAAGATGACGGGCAAGTAATCGTCGATGTCCTCGCGGTTGATATCGACATGTTCAATACGGTCGATATGGTTAAAGAGCTGTTTCTCACACACTTCTTTACCTGTGGGGATGAGGGCTCTTTCGATGGGTCGGCCCACGATTTTTTCGATTTGTTTGACTTTGTGTTTCTCACGGAGATGCACCAGGCTGATGCAGATGCCCCGTTTGTCGGCACGTCCGGTACGACCGCTACGATGCACGTAGGTCTCGATGTCGTCGGGAAGGTTATAGTTGATGATATGGGTCAGCTCTTTGACGTCGATGCCACGGGCGGCCACGTCGGTGGCGACGAGCAGCTGCAAAGAGCGCTTGCGGAAGTGGTCCATCACGTTGTCGCGCATGGCTTGTGAGAGGTCGCCATGGAGGGCGGCGGCGTTATAGCCATCTTGGATGAGGCTGTCGGCAATCTCCTGGGTCTCCAGCTTGGTACGGCAGAAGATGATGCCATAGATGGACGGCGTGTAGTCGATGATACGTTTCAGCACCGAGTAACGGTCTTTGGCTGCCATCATATAATAACGATGGTCCACATTAGCGGTACCCGAGTTGCGTTCACCCACCGACACCTTCACCGGGTCGGTCATGTATTTGTTGAGGATGGCTTCCACCTCTTTCGGCATGGTAGCCGAGAACAGCATGGTGTTACGTTCCTTGGGCATGTACTCAAGGATGTCGTCCACTTCTTCCTGGAAGCCCATGTTGAGCATCTCATCAGCCTCGTCGAGGATCATGGTCTTGACGTTGGTGAAATCGACACGGTTACGGCGGATCATGTCGCGCAGACGACCCGGGGTAGCCACGATGATTTGCGGCTTACGAGCCAGGTCCTTGAACTGCACCTCGATGCTGGCGCCGCCATAGACTGGCACAATGAGGATTTCAGGGATGTACTTCGCATAGTTCTTAAGGTCCTTGGTGATCTGCATACACAGCTCACGGGTAGGACATAGGATCAGCGCTTGCACGCAGCGCTGTGAGGCGTCAATCTTCTGGAGCAAAGGCAAGCCGAAAGCAGCTGTCTTGCCCGTACCCGTCTGGGCAAGACCGACAAAGTCGGTGTCGCGGTCCAACAACACAGGAATCGTTTGTTCCTGAATTGGCATAGGATTCTCGAACCCCAGCTCCCCAATAGCCTTCAACAGAGCGGAGTCCAATCCAAAATCTGTAAATTGTGACATGAAATTAATTTGATGATTGAAAAGTGCGGCAAAATTACAGATTTTTTCTCTATTTTTGACATCTTTTTTGAATATGAAGGTAGTATATAGAATACATATTTATATATTTATAGCTTTATTAGCTATATTTGAAAGTGGTTGCGGAGGCTGTCGCAGCCACAAGGGCAAGCTTGACGGGTCTTTGCCCGTGGATTCATTGTTCACAGACTTAGGGAAAGATGCTTTAGAGCGTCGCACTGCCATGGCAGAGCGGACTTTTGACGCGTTGTACCGCAACCAGGAGCTGAACGGGGTGGTTCTTTATGCCGAAGGTGGGAAGATTCTGATTGAGAAAGCTTTGGGGTGGCGAGATTTGGTTCATCGCAAGGACTCCTTGCAGGTAGATGACCAGTTTCAGTTGGCTTCTGTGTCGAAGATGTTTACCGCTGAGGCCATCATGGTGTTATATTCCCAAGGCAAGCTTGACTATGACGACGAGGTAAAGAAATACATCCCCGAGTTCCCATACGAAGGCATCACGATACGGCATTTGTTGAATCATCGTTCGGGGTTGTCGAGATACGAGACGTTGGCTGATGACCATTGGCCAGACCGAGGCATTCCGATCAGCAACGATGAGGTCATCCAGCTTTACGGGAAGCATCAGCCAGTGCCTTATTACCAGCCGGATTACACTTTTCACTACACCAATATTAATTATGCGTTGTTGGCGAGTGTCGTCGAACGGGTCACAGGCCAGCCCTTTGATGTATTCATGAAAGAAGAGGTGTTCAAGCCTCTGGGCATGGAACACTCTTACATTTACACTTTGAAAGGGCAAGAGAGGTTGAAGACCTATATGGACACCAAGGTTCAGGGGCATGACCTCTACCGCAGCGGGCCGCAGCGTGTCCAGGACGATTATCTGAACGGTGTCATGGGCGACAAGATGATGTTCTCGACTGTAGAGGATTTATACAAGTTCAGTGTCGCCCTTGAAAACGGGACGTTTCTTCCTGACAGTATTCAGCAGGAGGCCTTCACGCCAGGGTCACCAGAATGGAAAAACGGTGACAATTACGGTTTTGGATGGAGGTTAAGCGAAAGCCATCCTGGTACCGTGTTCCATTTCGGATGGTGGAAAGGCTATCGTTCGTTTTTCATCCGTGACCTTGAGCGAGGGCGCACACTCATCCTGCTCACCAACACTGACAACGGAGCCATTGGTGAAGCGTTGTGGGATTTCATCAGTGACACCACGGTTCAGCTGCCCGCGGCATCAGTCCTCATAAAGTAAAGGTCAATCTTTGACAACCAGCTTGAAACCCACACCGTGGATATTCACCAGTTCCACATTCGGTTCATCTTTGAACAGTTTGCGCAATTTTGTGATGTACACGTCCATCGACCTGGCGTTGAAGTACGAGTCTTCATACCAAACCTTGCAAAGGGCGGTAGTACGTTCCAGCGTTTCGTTCATGTTCTCACAAAGCAAGAGCAACAAGTCGGCTTCTTTGGAAGTAAGCTTACGGCTTTCCTCGCCCCTGATCAAAAGATGTCGAGGTGCGTCAAACGTATAGGAACCCAGTTTAAAAGTGGTTGGTGAAGGAAGGTCTAAACTGGCTCTGTTAAAAACAGCGTGAATACGCATCAGCAGTTCATCCATGCTGAACGGCTTGGTGATATAATCATCTGCGCCTAATTTAAAGCCTTCGATAACATCCTTTTGTGTGGTTTTGGCGGTTAAAAAAATAATCGGGACACGTTTATCGATTTTCCGAATCTCTTTCGACAAAGTGAACCCATCCATGAGAGGCATCATCACATCAAAAATACAGAAATTGAAATCGCCTTCTTGAAATGCTTGAAGCGCTTCCTCTCCATTGGAACACAAGGTAACAGCAATGTCCTTGGCCTCCAAATACTTCTTAAGGATGACACCCAGATTTTTGTCATCTTCTGCTAACAAGCTATTTATCTTCTGTGCCATTTAAGTAGTTAGTTAAAAATATAAAAAAAACAATTAGTATTAAAATCTATCGTTAAAAACTATATAATAAAGTGAAGTTTTCTCATTTCAGTGGCAAAGATACAACGAAAGTTGTTCCCTTCGACAATTCACTCTCAACTTTTATTGTTCCTTTATGATAATTTATGACCTGCAAAAAGTAGTTCAGTCCCAAACCAAAGCCTTTTATATAGTGCTCGTTCTCGATATTGATGCGGGAGAAAGGCTCGAAAATAAGGGATTGGTTCTCTTTGGCGATGCCTATCCCGTTATCTTTAAACTGGATTTCAATAGTATGGTCCACCATTTTGGTACTGATATCAATCACCAGGTCTCCGTTACGGTATTTGATGGCGTTATCAACCAAGTTAGAGAAGCCATGGGCAAGGTAGGAAGGGTATCCCAACACCAAGTCATTCTCAGCCTGTAAGTCAAAGTTGACCACAGCATGGCATTGGTTCAGCTGAAGTCTGGTGCTATCGACCACATTTTTCAACAAAGTATGAATCCGCACATCCTCCATAGTCTTCATCGGCATTTTCTGGGCGCGGACGACCGTAAGCACCTCATCAATCATCGACAAAATGGTTTTTGACTCCTCTGAAATCATCGACAAATACTCCTGAGAGGAGGCCTCGTCTTTCTGCACCGACTTATCTTGTAGAAACTGACATGCCAAACTAATCGTAGTGATAGGAGTCTTGATCTCGTGCGTGATGTTATGAAGCATCTGAACACGCAACTCATTCAGTTTCTGCTGCCGATGAACGATGTAAACAAAGGTGAAAAAACAATAAAGGAGAATCAGAGACAGCAAGAGGATTAAGATATAGGCTATGACTAAATCCTTATGAAAACGATCATATAATTCAGGGAAATAAAAGTACAGACTGTCCGAAAGAATCTTACCTTCAGGATTGATGGATACCGTAGGATATTTGATACCGTATTCAAGAAGATGTTTTGCATCCACGCCTTCCGATAGACAATAGAATTTGTTATCTTGGGTGGAATAATAGCCTGTTTTACAATCATCAAAGATATAATAGTCGTGGAGATGCTTTGTAATCAAGGAATCCATCACATCACAGTCCAAAAGACGATAGTCCAAGCTGGAATGTGTTTGCTGGGCAAAACGGAAAAGATATTCTGTTTTCTCATAGATTTTTTCCACATTCCGAAGAAAGGTGAACGAAGAATCCACCGAAATCGATCCATGCTCCATTGGACCAACCACGTGGTTTTTGCTAGACCAATCCTCGAAAGACTCACTGTGATAAAAAGTATCAAAAGCCTTCCGATCCAACGAGTTAAATATCTGTACGACAGCCCTATCTAACTTAACACGAAAGGCCTCTTGATAACCTTCAAAGACATGTTTTGCGAGGGTAAGCTGTATGACATTCAAAAAAATCCATATAACCACCATGATGATGGTCAAAATGATTAAATTTCTGCTGCCTTTTTCCATCTAAATCCCTATTGTACACTGTTATCAACCTACAAAAATACAAAACAAATAGCGTTTTGCATCCAAAAAAATGGTTTTTTGTAACATTTTTCGGCTTTTTTCTTGCATAATAAAAAAAAGTTCGTAAATTTGCAACGGTTCTTATCATAATAACCTGTCAACACTTCCACAGTGTTGACAAATAAGGTTTCATAAATTTTGGTTTTTGGTTCTAGAAAATCCCGGCTCTCGCTGGGATTTTCTTGTTTTTTGCGGTTTTATTAGGATATTGACGATTGTTTGTTATCTTTGCACCAAATCTCAATCGTTATGAAACTTGAATTAGAACACACTTATCCATTCGTCAGCAAAGATGCCATGCAGGCATACGAGACGAGAATCGCATCCACTTACAACATCATCTACAACAAGACGGGAGCTGGCAACGACTTCCTGGGTTGGGTAAACCTACCTTCCGAGATTGACGAGAGTTTGATTGCCGACCTCGAAAAGACCGCCGCTAAGCTGCGCCAGAAGTCGGAGGTTTTCGTGGTCATCGGCATTGGTGGTTCCTATTTAGGTGCCCGTGCTGTCATCGAGGCCTTGCAAAACCACTTTGCTCCTTTGAGTGGTGAGAAACCTTTGGTCGTTTATGCGGGTCATAACATGAGCGAGGACTACCTGACCGAGCTCATCGCCATCCTCGACAAGAAGGACTACTCCATGGCGGTCATCTCCAAGTCGGGTACCACCACGGAACCAGCCATCGCTTTCCGCATCTTGAAACAACACATCGTCAAGAAATACGGTGAACAAGAGGCTGCCTCGCGCATCATCGCCATCACCGACAAAGCCAAAGGTGCCTTGAAGCAACTGTCCAATGTGAAAGGATACAAGACTTATATCGTCCCCGATGACGTGGGAGGACGTTTCTCCGTGCTCACCCCTGTGGGGCTTCTTCCCATCGCCATGGCAGGCATCAACATCCGAAAGCTCATTGCGGGAGCCGTCGAGATAGAGAAAATGTGCAGAACGAACCCCGCGTTGAACGGCAACATCGTTTCAGAATATGCCGTGATGCGACACCTATTATATATTGCTGGCAAGACCAACGAAATCATGGTCAACTACGAGCCTCGCCTGGTTTATTTCTCCGAATGGTGGAAACAACTCTATGGAGAGAGCCATGGCAAAGGACACAAGGGCATCTTCCCTGCCTCGGTCACCTTCAGCACCGACCTCCACTCCATGGGCCAATACATCCAGGACGGCCTGCGCAATCTCTTCGAGACCGTCATCTCGGTGGAAAACGCCAACCATGAATTACGCATCCCGATGGAAGACGAGGACCTCGACCAGCTGAACTACATCGCCGGAAAACGCATCTCCGAAGTGAACCACAAGGCTGAACTTGGCACCATGCTCGCCCATGTCGATGGCGGCGTGCCCGTGATGCGTATCGTCATCCCCGAAGTTTCACCCCTCGTGCTCGGACAACTGATTTACTTCTTCGAGATGGGTTGCGCCCTCAGCGGATACCTGTTGGAGGTGAACCCCTTCGACCAACCTGGCGTGGAAGCTTACAAGAAAAACATGTTCGCCCTGCTGGGAAAGAAAGGGTATGAAGCTCAGACAGAAGCACTAAAAGAGAGGTTAGAGGGAAGAATTGGGAATTAAGAATTGAGAATTGATTAACAAACATTTAATACATTGATTAACAAACATTTAATACTATGAAAAGAATTTTACTTATTGCTGTGGCTTTATGCTGCATGATTGCTGTTTCAGCTCAGGAACAAAACAGAAAACAACACTCACTGAAAGAAAAAGTGAAGAGAGTGGAGACACTCAACCGTCAGTCTCATGCCGTCACACAAAAACTCGACAGCATTGTCAATGACGACAATTCCAAACTCGTCTTCGAATATGACAACCATTTTCGCAGAACCAGCATGAAGACACTCCTGGGAAACGTTGTCTTTGTTGACCAACAGTTCGTTTACGATAATAACGGTCACCTCAGTTACACCACAACTGTAACTCCTTTCTATTCTGATAAGTATGAGTATTCCTACAACGCCCAAGGACTGGTTGCTGAAGAAACTGAATATGATCGGCATGGAGACAGTTGGGATCCGGAATATAAAACCAACTACGAGTATGATAGCCAAGGTCTCTTGACCGTCGCCATTGAAAAAGAATATGACGAGGGCAACTGGATCAATTACAAGAAAATGGAATATTCTTACACCGCTGGAAAACTTACCAAAGTCCTTGAATACTCATGGGGTTGGGACGGTGACGAATGGTGGGAATCCGACTCGGAGGTGTATAGCTATGATCATGCTGGAAACTGCATCAGCCTCCTCGTTACTTACAGATATCCCAATACCGACTGGATGAATCTTACAAAATACGAGTACGAGTATGACAGTTACGGAAACTGCGTTAAGGAAAACAACTATGAATACTCTGATTCAAAAGAATGGGTCACTGAGGAAGTGATCGAATACACATACGATGCCTCCATCCCCAGCAGCTCCATCGCTAGCTACGACGAGATTTTCGGAGAATTGGTCATCAAATTAAAGAGCAAACTGTTGAAAGTCGTGGATAGCTCATTTGATGATGGTCAGTTGGATGAGACGACCACCTCTATCCTTTACTATTCCAAGGGTTCACAAGTAGCTGATTTCCAAGCCACCACGTTGACTGTCAGTCCTAACCCCGCTTCCACGTTCCTCGCTATCCAGGCAGAAGACCTGAGACAAGTGGAGATCTTCAGCATGGACGGCAAGATGGTGATGTGTCTTGAAAAAGGCTTTGAGTCGGTTAACATCAGCGCCTTGGCCACTGGCACCTATCTGCTGAAAGCCACGATGAATAACAGCAACGTCATCACAGAGAAATTCATGAAACAATAATCGTGAAGAAAAACATTGAGATTATGGCTCCAGTGGGTTCGTATGAAGCCCTGGCAGCCGCCATACAAGCCGGTGCCGGAAGCGTTTATTTCGGCATCGGCAAACTTAATATGAGGTCGCGTTCAGCAAAGAACTTCACGCTGGACGATTTGCGACAATTAGCCGAGACCTGCAACAACAACGGCGTGAAGAGCTACGTCACGGTGAACACGGTGATTTACGACGAGGAGATGGAAGAGATGCACCAGCTGCTCGACGCCATCAAGGCCAACGACATCTCTGCCATCATCGCCTCCGACCAAAGCGTGATTCAATACGCACGACAAATCGGTGTGGAGGTCCATATATCCACCCAATGCAACATCACCAATTTGGAGGCGGTGAAATACTATTCCCAGTTTGCCGATGTGATGGTGACTGCGCGTGAGCTCAACATCGACCAGGTGAAGCACATCACCGAGGAGATTGAGCGTCAGCAGATTCGGGGGCCTCATGGCCAGTTGGTACGCATCGAGGTGTTCTGTCATGGTGCCTTGTGCATGGCCATCTCGGGTAAATGCAACTTGAGTCAAGACCTCTACAACGCCTCCTCAAACCGTGGAGCCTGCCTGCAACTCTGCCGTCGCAGCTACGACGTGAAGGAACGTGACGATGGCTATGAATTGGCCTTGGACAACGAGTATATCATGTCGCCCAAGGACCTTTGTACCCTACCCTTCCTGGACCGCGTGTTGGATGCCGGTGTGGAAGTCTTGAAGATTGAAGGCCGTGGACGTTCACCTGAATACACCAAAAAGACCGTGGAGGTCTATCACGAGGCGGTGAAGGCCATTCAGGAAGGCACCTTCACTCAAGACAAGATCGATGCTTGGATGGAGCAGCTGAAAAGCGTCTATAACCGAGGCTTCTGGGATGGCTATTATTTAGGTCGTCGCACCTTCGAGTGGTCAAAGCAATACGGTTCGCAGGCCACACAGACCAAAGAGTTTATCGGCACGATCACCAACTATTTCAGCAAAATCGGTGTCGCCGAGATCCGCATGGAGACCCACGAGCTCAACGTCGATGACCCTATCATGATCATCGGTCCCACCACGGGGGTCTATGAGGACAGCATACGGGAAATCCGTTTGGACGACGGGGCAGTGCCGAGAGCCGTCAAGGGCGATATTTGCTCCATTCCTGTGAAGTCGGTGGTCCGTCGCGGAGACAAAGTCTATAAGGTTGTGGAGAATTGAGAATTAGAGACTATGCAAAAATTTAATATTCATACGCACAGCATTTATTCTGACGGCAAATCCACTCCACGGGAGCATGTGGAGGAAGCCATCCGTCAGGGATTGGTGAAACTCGGCTTTTCGGAACACAGTCCCCTACCCTTCGACAACACCTTTTCGGTGAAGAGCGAGCGAATGCCCGATTATGTGGCCGAAATCGCCGCCTTGAAAGAAGAATTCAAAGACCAAATCGAGATTCTTTGCGGTTTGGAAGCGGACTATATCCCCGGTGTTTCTGAGACCTTCGCTGTAACCAAGGAAAAATATCATTTGGATTATTTGATTGGCGGGGTACATCTGGTAGGGCATTCCGCCAACCCCGAGGAATTATGGTTCATCGATGGCCCCAAATGGGAGATTTACGATGAGGGGCTGATGAAGTTCTTCGACGGTGACATCCGCAAAGGGGTTCGGGCTTTCTTCGACCAGACCAATCAAATGCTTGAACATGAGTCATTCGACATCATCGCGCATTTCGACAAAATCAAGATGCACAACCGCGACCGGTATTTCCACGAGGACGAGCCATGGTATCGCAAGCTGGCGTTGGATACCCTTGACCTGATCCATCAAAAAGGCATCATCATGGAAATCAACACACGGGGCATTTACAAGAAACGTTACAACGGCTTTTATCCTTCGCCTTGGCTCTTAGCGGAAGCCACAAAGATGGGCATTCCGACCATCATCTCGTCCGATGCTCACCATTACAGTGAGATCACCTTGGAGTTCGATTCCGCTGAGGAAGCGATAGCTGCCATCAGGCAATAGTTGTCCTCCCTCTCCCTCGGGGAGAGGGGCTGGGGATAAAGGCACAAAAAAACCCCACCGGCGCATACGTCCGGTGGGGAAAAACAATATAAAGATTATGAAAAAAATCCGTTATTGCTTGGCAGCCATGACCAGCTTTCCTTTGTAATAAAGGTCGCCGTCAACATAATATGCTCTGTGATAGACGTGCATGGTGCCAGTTACTGGGCAAACTGCCATTGTGGGGACTTCAGCCTTGTAATGCGTTCTTCTCTTTGCGCCTCTGGTATGAGACTGTCTGCGTTTAGGATGTGCCATTTTAGTTCTATTTTAAAATGTTAATACCGTTTGTTTAATTATCTTCAATCTTAATATCCTTCAACGCCGCCCACCGCGGATCCGTTTCGACTTCATTCTCTTCCGAGGGCTCCTCGTCATGAGAAAGGAGTGCCAGCACTTGCGGATTACATTCACCTTCGGGATGAACCCGATGGATCGGTATCGACAGGATGATGTATTCATAAACCAAAGAACGGATATCGTAAGCGTGCTCCTCAGCAGGCACTACGACCACGTCGTCTGATTCCTCGACTTCTTCGGCACCGAGTTTGATGTAGAACACCTGCTCGCTCTGAATCGGGATGTAAAACTCGTCAGCGCATCGGTCGCAAGGCACCAGGACCTTACCTTGGATGTCGAAGGTCAGGGTCATCATGAACTCTTCCCTGTTGACATTGAGTTTCACCGTCACGTCTCCTTGTTTCACTTCGGAATACTCCAAATCGGCAAAAAAGTCATCGTGGATGTCGAATGTAAACTCATGGACACCAAGCGCAAGACCGCTTACCGGAATCAAGAATTCGCTTTCCTTTTCCATTTTCACCTTTAAATCGGGCTGCAAAAATACAAATTTTATCTTGAATACGAATTATTTTTCTGATTTTTTTTCATCGTCCAGCACTTCCATGGCTTTTTGAAGGATATCGTCCATGGGTTGATACAAGGGATAAAAGCCTTCGTCGTCAAAGAGGTTGCGGGCGATGTATGCCTTTAACAGGATGTTAGATTCCTTACGAGCCACTTGTTTCTCCTTCTCACTGCCCTTCACGCCTTTCTTTTCAGCCTGGGCCACCAGCTCGTTGAACATACGGTCCGAGACCTTGAAAGACTTGTCGAAAGCATCGACTGTCTTAAAAGCAGCCAGTTCCTGGCGGTTCCGGTCACAATAGTCGAAGGCATATTGATACAAGATGCCAAGGTTGACGATGCGGTTAAAGAAATACTCGGTGCTATCGTTGATCAGAGGCACATAGACATCGGGCATGATGCCGCCGCCGCCATAGACAGTTTTGCCTTTGGGGGTGGTGTATTTCAGCGAGTCGGCGAAATGGATGCTATCGACCGAGAAGAGCTCACCGTTTTCATAACGGTCATACGACTCAAGGAGGTAGTCTTCCTTATTGCCGTCGAAAGGTTTCTGGATGCAGCGTCCTGTTGGCGTATAATAACGGGCTACGGTAAGGCGGATGGCCGACTGGTCGTTGAGCATGATTTGTTCCTGGACCAGGCCTTTGCCGAAGGAGCGTCGTCCGACGATGGTGCCACGGTCGTTATCTTGCAAGGCGCCGGCGACGATTTCCGAGGCGCTGGCCGACTCACCGTCGATGAGCACTGCCACTGGCATGTCCTCCAGATGACCTTTCTTGCGTGCGTTGAAAGTAGCGCGGGGACGGCTTCGGCCTTCGGTAAACACCACCAGGCTGCCTTTGGGCAGGAACTCGTCGGCGATGTCAACAGCGGCGCTGAGATAGCCTCCAGCGTTACCCCTAAGGTCGAAGACCAGC
This sequence comes from Bacteroidales bacterium, assembly GCA_016281295.1. The sequence continues at coordinate 7,658 of JAEEII010000193.1, read as the reverse complement.
TTCTTCATCCCTTGCTTTTTCAGTTTCTTCGCCGCTTCAGCAAACTCTTTATAGGTAGTGGCGGAGAACTTGCTGAGTTTGATATAGCCAGTCTCTTTATCAAGCATATAGGCGACATCCACGCTGTAGGTAGGGATGACATCGCGGGTGATGGTGAAGTCGAGCAGGCCATCGATGCCTCTTCGGTAGTTTTTGACCTTTACCTGGGTGCCTCTCGGGCCTTTGAGGAGGCGCATCACCGAGTCGTTTTGTATTTTGATGCCAGCGATCAGCGAGTCGTTCACAAAGACGATCCTGTCGCCCGCCATGATGCCGACACGTTCGGAGGGGCCTCCTTTAATGGTGTTGACGATGGCGACCGTGTCATCCACGATACGGAACTGCACGCCGATACCCTCGAAGCTACCCAGCAGCGGGTCGTTTACCGCGTTGAACTCCTCCAACGAGATATACTGGCTGTGCGGATCCAGTTCGTCCATCATCGCCACGATGGCATCCTCCTCGATGTCATGGACGGCGACGGTGTCAACATACATGGTGTTAATGTAATACATCACCTCGTCGAACTTACTCGCCGCAGCCACTCGGGCGCGTCGTTTCAACTGAATATTCTCCCTGACCACGCTGATTAAAAAACCAACCAATAGTCCCATAATCACCATCCAAAAGATGGAGTGAGAGTTGTTCGTGCGACCCATAACGTCCTGTGATGAAAGAAAAACACTAATTAGTCAGCAGGCTTCTCGATAGAGGCGCTTGACATCTGCAAATTACGGTCAACCTTTTTAAACAAGCCTTGAAGCACCGTGCCGGGACCGACTTCCACGACGGTATTGACGCCGTTAGCAATCATGTTGAGCATGGTCTGTGTCCAGCACACGGGTGAGGTAAGTTGTGCGATGAGGTTCTTTTTGATGATCTCCGGGTCGGTAACCGACTGGCCAGTCACATTCTGGTAAATCGGGCAGATGCCATAGCTGAACTTGGTGGCGTTGATTGCCTCGGCGAGCTCCACACGGGCCGGTTCCATCAGCGGGCTGTGGAAGGCTCCACCCACTTTAAGAGGAAGCACCCTCTTAGCACCTGCTTCCTGGAGTTTCTCAGTAGCTTTGGCCACCCCTTCTATCGAACCCGAGATGACGATTTGTCCCGGCGAGTTATAGTTGGCAGGGACGACTACAGCATCATGAATGGAGGAGCACACATTTTCCACCACACTATCTTCCAACCCGATCACGGCAGCCATGGTACCCGGTTGCAATTCACAGGCCTTCTGCATGGCATTGGCACGTTTGGCCACCAGCTTGAGGCCATCTTCAAAGGTCAACACTTTATTGGCGACCAATGCGGAGAACTCACCCAGCGAATGGCCGGCAACCATATTCGGCTGATAATCCTCAAGAATAGAGGCGAGGATCACAGAATGCAGGAAAATGGCAGGCTGGGTGACTTTGGTCTGACGAAGGTCATCCTCTGTGCCATCAAACATCATGTCGGTGATTTTAAAATCTAAAATTCTGTTGGCTTTGTGGAACATGTCCTTAGCTTTCGACGAGGCATCGAACAAGTCTTTTCCCATTCCCACAAATTGTGCTCCCTGACCAGGGAAAACATAGGCTTTCATCATAAAATAATCATTTATTTGGTTGTGTAACATTTGGTTGTGACATCTGGCACTTTCCAGTAAAGACAGCACCTACTTCTATCAAAAGCTGTTTGGTCAAGAGTTCCACCTCGACTTTGGAAGTGGATTTCAAGGCGGTAAGCTCCTCACATTTGAGGATTCCTTTCACCATGCCTGAGATATCCGCTTGTTTACAGGTCAAGTCGCCCTCGACCACACCGGTTTGACCAACAACAATTTTCCCGTTCGATTTCAGTGAGCCGATCAGACGACCATCCACACGGATATCACCGCTGGACTCCACGTCACCTTTGATAACGGTGCCTTTTCCTATTAAATTTCTTGCTGGAGCTTCCATTGTTTTAATTTATCGTTTTTTTATTCCTTATTATTGAGACCTTTCTTAGACTTTTCTGGTTCTGGTTTTGTTTCGAGACTTTTGCTTGAATTCTTATCCGGCAAATTTCCTGGCTTTGTACCTGGGGCTATTTCTGTTTTCTTACCTGTTTCCATGTCTGGTTTAAAGCCTGGTTTTAAATCGAGTTTTTCAGGTTTATTGCCTGGTTTTATTTCGGCTTTCTTCCCGTTGTCCATCTCAGGTTGGTCGCCCTTGCCCTCTGCTGGTTTAGGACTGGATTCCTCTACCTTGTTCGGGTCAATCGTGGTAACCATGGCTGTGTTCCCGTGTTCCTGAAGGAAGAGCACATATTCGTTCAACAGCTTATCTTTAAAGAAGATAGCATAGTTTTGAACTGAAATCGGAAATACGGAGAAGTCATTTCTGTCGAAACCACCGAAGATATAATCCGTAAGGAACATGGAGGTGATATAGTCATTTGCTTCAGCCTCATCTTGGTAGGAAGACAAGGTCAGGAGCATATACGAATCATTGAAGACCAGGTTGCTCATCTCGTAGGTTTTCAGCCGGTGTTCTTTTTTATTGAAATCGCTGATACGCACTTTCAGAGGTTCCACTCTAATCTTTTTGGGGTTAAACACGACCATGACGAGGTGTTCCGACTGAGGTTCGTAGGTGAAGGGTGACTTTGGCTTTGTTTCAGCGACCGTACCTTCGGGGGTAGGCAGTCCACCCAGATCGATGCCAATGTTATATTCTCCGTTGATATTCCTGAGGAGCTCCAAGGCATAGTTACGTATGGAACTGTTCGGGTAGGTATGGACCACGTTGAGGAGGGCATACGCCATGGTATCGACGGTTTCGAGTCTTCCTCTGGCGATGGCGTCGAGCAGGGCGAAGCGGGGTGCCAAGGCTGTGTCAGCGGGATAAAGTTCAAGAGCTTTCTCCGCGTTCATTCTCACGCGGTAGAACTGGCCTTGCTGATAAGCCTCGAAGGTCTTGGAATAGAGGTCCGAAGCTTGTTTCGACTCTTCCAGAATCTTTTTGTAGAAGTCGGGATCCAAGATGATGCTGGCATAGCTTGACTCGGGGTATTTCTCAAAGATGAGGTTTTTATATTTCAGCGCTTTGTCAGTGTCGTTGAGGTCGTTATACATTTTATATAAGGCATACCACGAAGGCAGTTCATGCTCATTGCCCGGATAGCGGGTGTCCAGTTTCTCGTAGGACTCGATAGAGCGCGGATAATCGGAGAGTCTGTCGAGATAGATAAAGCCCACATTATACAAGGCTTCAGCGATTTGTTGGTGTGCGGCTTGTTGTTGTTCTTCAGTCATAGGCAGATCGAGCATATAGTAGCCCCTGTCATGATTGGTGAGTGATGCGGCGAGTGAGTCTCTTTCGGGGTCGTTTTCTTCATCCTCGTAGCTGTCGAAGCCATCGGCGATGCCGCTGCTGATGTTTCGTTTGTCGGTGATACGCCAGTTGTCTTCGAGTTTACGCATGCCCCATTTTTTGGAGAATTCATTGAAGCCGTTGCGGAGGGTGGTCTCGTTATAGAAGTACCATGCTGTGCTGGTGTTACCCATTTCCATCGTCTGGGCGGCAGATGTTTTCCCGACGGTGCTTCCCATGAGAGCCATCTGTTCCTCATAGCGGCGTTGTTCCGCCTCGATACGTTCTTGTTCTATCACCTTAGCAATGATCTTGTCGATGAAGGCGTTTCTCTGGAGGGAGTCCATATTGGCCACCATCAGCAAGCTATCTTGATCCCGAACGATGCTAAGGTTGGCGACCAAGTCATTAAGTGTTTGAGAGATATTAAGGATGCTGTCGTAACCCACGGTAGTCTTCCTGTCCATGGCGTTGACCGCGGTGTCATAATAGGCTTGTGACAGTTCATATTCATTACGGTCAAACAAGATGCTGGCCACTTTGAGGGACGAGGTGGCGCGTTGTATTTGGTTGTTTGACGAATTCGCGACTGATTCTCTGTAGTAGCCTATTGCTTTGTCAACATCGCCTTCTCTCATCGCCAGTTCAGCCATGGCATAGTAGATACGGTCGAGGAACTCTTCGTTTTTGCTGTCATCGAGCATTTTTTCCAACATCTTGTAGAGTTCCTTAGCGTTCCCGGAGGAGCCCATCTTGGCCATGTTCATCTTGGCTTCGAAGAGCATTTCGTAAGGAGGATTCCGTTTGACGACCTTTTTAAATTGTTCTGTGGCACGGTTGGCATCGCCCAGTTCCATATAGACTTGGCCGAGGATAAACAACACACGGGAGCGAAGGTCGCGGCTGTCGGCTTGGACCAGACCTGCTTTGAGGTAGTCGATGGCACGGGCATAATCCTTGGTGGCGATATAATAGTCGGCCACGGTAAGGTCGAAGCTCCTTTGAATCTCCTTGGGCAGTTTTTTGCGGTCGGAGATACGGCTTTGCAGCTGTTCGATCATGGCGATGGCCTTGGGATACTGTTCTGTCTTGATATAGGTTTTGATCATCCAGAGATTGGAGACCAGGGCGATGTCACGATCTTTGAATTCGGTGCTGACGAAGTCGAAGGTACGCCGTGCGGGGATATAGTCTTGTTTATAGAAATGGGCTTTACCCATGACGAGGTAGGCGTCGTCAATCCATTTCACGCGTTCCTTGCCGTTGAATTTCATGGAGTGTTTCTGGACGCAGACGGAGGTCTTTTGAAGGGCGCGGTCCATCTGTGAGTTAAGAGCCATGGCTTCGGCCTTGGTACCATAGTTAAAGACAGGCAACACCTTGGAGTAATCGTCCTTGGCGTTCTTTTTGAGTTGTTTGTCGCCTTCCATCAAGCTGTATTCGCCATTCCAATAGACGTTGTAATGGCTGGTGAGGTTGTGATAGGCCCGGCGGGTGAAGGTGTTCTTTTTGGTGGAGCAGCCAAAGCAAAGGACTGCCACGACGGCCAGGGCGGCGACAACAGATAAGTTATGCTTGTTACGTATCATCAGATCAATGTGTTTTTTGGAACCATCGGTTTGCCAAGTCAAACATAAGCGAGTCGGAAGGCTCGGTCACTTCGGCTTTCATTTGCACGGCGACGCTGTCGGTAGCTTGTCGGAACTCCGTCATCAGCAAGGCATCAAAATCATGTTGTCTGCTTTCGTTGATGGCCGACTTTTGAGCTTGGAGGGCGGTCATAGCCTTCTCACGGAGGCTGTCCATGCGGAAGAAAGGAGCCAGCTGTTGGCAGAAACGGATGCTATCGTCCTGCCAGGACTGTGGCACTTGTATCGGTTCGTTGATGGAGACGAGTTTGTATTTCTCACACAGGGCTTTGGTTTCCGCGTTGATTTTGCCCATCTCGTGACTGAATTCCGCAGCGAGACGTTCCGCTTTTTCCACGCGATTCTTTTCTATTATTTTAGGAACATAGATATAGGCAGCGGTGCCAAGAGCGGCCAGAATAACGAGCATCAAGAGGATTTTGATTACGGAGAATCCCTTGGTAAGCAAAGAACGTACTTCAACAATATTGTCGAATCTTTGTTCTCTTGAAAACTGGGTACAGTGGGTAGCCACGCTGGAGAACTGGCTCAGCAAGTTGCGTTCTGAGATAAACTCGATGATTTTACCCAGAGAATAGACATCAGAGCGGGGGTCACATTCCTCGCCTTTGATTAGTTCTGGGGCGATGAACTCGTTTTCTTTGATAAGCAGTTCACGGTCGGTCTTGTACTCTGTTTCGGGCAGGCCGATGTCGATGACTTTGGCGTGATAGTCGTTGTTAGTGACGATAACATTCTCAGGTTTAAGGTCACAATGGATGATCATGCGCTGGTGCATATAGTTCAAGGCGTCGCAGATGTCGATGAGGACGTTCTTGATTTGTTTCTCGTTGAGGGTACCCACGCGCACATGTTCAGCGAGCGACTTACCATCGATAAACTCGAGGATGATGCAGTCGCCGAGGCCTTGGATGGTCTCGAATGCGAGGGCTTTACGGATGCATTTATGTTCCAGTTCGCTGGTCAGCTCATATTCTTTCTTCAGGTTTTGGCGGCATTTGGGGTCGTTGGCGTGTTCTGCTTTGAGGGTCTTTATGATCACCTTTCTGCCATTGTAATTGGCGGTAAACAGTCTGCTGTTGCCGTATGTGGAGGCAAAGAAAGGCTTGATATTCTCATAGTCTTTGGAGACAATCTTCGGCTCAGCCTTCGGCTTCGCCGAAGCGCCAGAATCCTGGAAACCATTATTCTGAGGAGTTCCAGCTCCATCGACCTGTTCAAAATTCGAAAAGATGTTTTCAGACATTTCTCATTAATGTATTTGGGAGCAAAGGTACGGCTTTTTTCCCAATTATTATGAAAAATGTGTGAAATTGTTTTTTAAACACCCCTCCTCTCCCCTCTCCCGCGGGAGAGGGGGCGAGGGTGAGGGGTTATCTCGGGATTTATTCAATAACTACCTTCTTCATTGCATATCCTTCTTCTGAACTAACCTTGAGCATATAAACACCCTTGGGAACTCCGTTCAAATGGAGCATCGTCTCGGTATTGTTGACTTCCTCATCAAGGATAGCCTGGCCCATCAGGTTATACACCGTCACCCGTTGGATCACGGCGTGGTCGCTGACAATCTTCGCGTCACCGTTGGTCGGGTTAGGATAGAGGTCAACTTGGAGTTCTTCGTTGACGGTGAATCCCTCGAGGTTGGCCATATTACAAACATCCTTGTTATCCACTACAGAAACATGGAAGGCTTCGGAGGTGAACTCACAAAGATCTACACCATCGAAAGGAGTCGCGATGCGGATGTCATCGACATTAAGTATGAAAATATCAGTGCAGTTGAAGTGACGGATAGCCACATAACCGGTTTGGCCAAAATAATCGCTTAGGTCAACGGTGTATTGATACCAGTTGTTATTATTAAAACGGTTACCATTGTGGGTTGCGTTAGCAGTAGCACCAACGCTCTTGGCAGTCATTGTCCATTCTTGGATAGTGGTGAAGTCTGAAGCACTGGTATTGCCTGAGGTGGATACTGCCACGCCGAAGTGCTCAGCAGCAAAGTTGGGGTCTTGTGCGCAAGCATAGAAACATACGAAGCCTCCAAGAACTATTTGAGGTGACACAAGGTAGTTGTCAGGAAGGAGAGCAGTCTGGGTGTTTTCGTCATAGCTCCTTGAGATCACCATGTCGGAAGAGTTGTTGTGGTAATCAAAAAGACCAGCATCGGGCTGTGATGAAACTAACAACCAGTTATTACCGTCACCGTCGGCATCAATGGTGGTCCAGCCTTGCATGGTGTAGTCTTCGAAGTCGTAGGTGATACCTTCACCAAAGATATTCGGGTTGAGATGATGATAAGTCACGGTGTAGTCACCCTCATCACTCAATTCACAACTGTTTATGGTTAAGATAGGGTCAATAGTAGTGGCTATTTCCGTTCCGTCTTTAAACCATTGGAACGTTCCTCTAAAGCTATTGAATGTGGAAGGGGTTGGAACCACCGAAAGTGTGATACTTGTTCCCAAATTCGCGACATTGTTGGAACACTCGATGGCGATGCTTTCCGGAACCTCATAGACTTCGAAGGTCTTGGTTACGGAATAGAAAGTACCGTATGCGTTGGTGATGGCAACACGGTAACTCCATTCTCCCGCCTCGTCGAACGCGGTGTCATCCGTCCAGTCGT
>JAEEII010000192.1 GCA_016281295.1 Bacteroidales bacterium | reverse complement strand
TGGAAGTGGCGGTATAATGGGGTATGGTGACCAGAAGCTATGCCAAGGTAAAACTGTGATATTGGGCAGGAAAGGAAACATTAACTCTCCGATATTCATGGAATCAGAATACTGGATTGTCGATACAGCGTTTTGCCTTGATGTAGATATACAAAAACTTCATCCAAAGTATTTCTATTACTGGTGCAAACAGTTTGACTTTACTCGGTATAACAAGCAAGGAGTACTGCCAAGCCTTACGAAAAATGATTTGTTAAAGATAGAAATGCCGATTCCACCGATGGAACTTCAGGTCAGGTTTGTAAATATCATTGAACAAGCCGACAAATCAGAATATGATTGTTACGAAGTTCCAAGAATAGTAGCATGAAGAAAATCAAACGAATTCAATATGAAACAATATATCAAATCATTTATGCCTGAATTTCGCCCAGTTAAGGGTACGGATGCGAGTTTCGACCTTCGGGATTTTGCAGAGGAGGGTTTTAAGTGCCCTATTCATAGAGGCGACATTGGCATCTACATTATTTCATCCACAGATGGGACCAAATACGTCTATCCCAATGGCAAGAAAAGTCCCATCATATACATTGGGAAGTCGGACGACCTGTATCGGAGGCTGAAAGATGAACACTTTACCAAAGGTCTGAAACGTCTATTAGAAAACGAAGACTTCGGCATTGCAGACAATATCCAGATAGCCTCACGTTATCAAAATATGTATTATAACGGAAGCCATGTAGATGTCTTCAAATGCAGAGGCTATCAGGAATCAAAAATTCTTGAATCTATCTTCATGAATCAATTTTATCAAAAATATAGAGCCATACCCGTTGGGAATGGTGCTCGTTCATACGTACAATAACACTCAGGATATGTCATACTTCAACGAAGAAAACACAGTAGAGGAAATGCTTATCAATGCCGCTGGCAGTTGTGGCTGGATTTATGTTGAGCCGCAGGAGGTGCCTCGCCTGCCTGACGAGGTGCTGGTTACGCGATGGCTTGTGACCGCTCTGATGAAGCTGAACCCGATAACAGAGGACCAAGCGGCGCAGGTGGTCTACAAACTGAGAGCTGCTTGCAGCATCGGCAACAACCACGATGAGCTGGTGAACGCCAACGACCGTTTCCGCCGCCTGCTGTTTGAGGAAAACTCGTGGCCTTTTGGCGAAGACGGCGAGAACATCAATATCCGCTTCTTCAGCGACAAGCCGTCGGAGAACCGTTGCGTGGTGACGAACCAATGGGAGTTCCCGAGGAAGAGCAAAGAAGGCGGAAAACGTCTCGACCTGGTGTATGTCATCAATGGCATCCCGATGGTCATCGGCGAGGCCAAAACACCGGTGAAGGCTTCGGTCACCTGGGCGGACGGTGCCACCGACATTCTACACTACCAGAAGAGCATCCCTGAGATGTTTGTGCCGAACATCTTGACCTTTGCCAGCGAAGGACGTGAGCTGCAATATGCCAGCGTGGGATGCCCTGTGAACAAATGGGGGCCGTGGTTCGCCGACGAAGACCGCCGTCACGGGACGCTCGACAATGTGAAGCACAACTACGTGTCGCTGATGGACCCCATGCGTCTGCTCGACATCTATCGTTATTACACGGTGTTCACGGGTGCAACGGGCGGCAGGAAAATCAAAATCGTGTGCCGTTATCAGCAATACCTTGGTGGCGAGGCCATCGTGCAACGTGTGCTTGGCACTTATAGGGCTGGCAAAGGCCCGAGGAAAGGCCTCATTTGGCATTTCCAAGGCTCAGGAAAGTCGTGGCTGATGGTGTTTGCCGCGCAGAAGCTACGCAGGCAGAACGACCTGAAAGCGCCTACGGTGGTCATCGTGGACGACCGTGTCGACTTGGAAGACCAGATTACGGGTGACTTCACACGTGCGGAGATACCCAACGTGGACAACATCACATCGAAAGAAGAGCTTGAAACCAAGATTCATCAGCGGAAAATCCTTATCACGACCATCTTTAAGTTTGGCGACCTGAATGAAGGCGAGGTCATCGACACACGCGACAACATCATCCTGCTGATGGACGAAGCCCACCGTACCCAGGAAGGCGACCTCGGCAAGAAGATGCGCATGGCTTTGCCCAATGCCTTCTTCTTTGGTTTGACAGGAACGCCCATCAACCGCAACGACCACAACACCTTCGCCTGCTTCGGCAGCGAGGAGGACGAGTATGGCTACATATCGAAATATACCTTCCAGAACTCTGTGGATGACGGTGCGACCTTGGAACTGAACTTCAAGACCGTGCCAGTGGAGATGCACCTGGACGAAGAGAAACTGCAGGCCGAGTTTGACGCGCTGACGGACCAGATCAACGAAGAGGACAAACAGGAGCTTGTGCGTCGTACCAGCGTGGAGGCGTTCTTTACGGCCGAGAAGCGCATCAACGACGTGTGTAAGTATATCGTCAGCCACTTCCGCGAATACATTGAGCCTACGGGCATGAAAGCGCAGGTGGTGGTGTATAACCGTGACTGCTGCGTGAAATACAAGAAAGCTCTCGATGCTTTGCTAGGCACCGACGACCAGACGACGGTGGTGATGCACACGGCTGGCGACAAGGCCGATGAATACAAGGCCTACAAGCGCAGCCGTGACGAGGAGAAGAAGCTGCTTGACCAGTTCCGCGACCCGCTGTCGCCGCTGAAGTTTGTGATTGTGACCAGCAAGCTGCTGACTGGCTTTGACGCGCCGATACTCCAATGCATGTATCTTGACAAGCCGATGAAGAACCACACGCTGTTGCAGGCCATCTGCCGGACCAACAGAACGTACAACGAGAACAAGAAGTGCGGATTGATTGTGGACTTTGTAGGCGTGTTTGAGGATGTGGCAAAGAGCCTGGCCTTCGACGAAGAGAGTGTGAAGACCATCATCAAGAACATGGATGAAATCAAGGCCGTCATCCCGCCGTTCATGCAGGAGTGTCTGCAATTCTTCCCGGGCATCGACCGTACCATCGGAGGCTGGGAAGGCCTGACCGCAGCGCAACAGTGCTTGAAGGACGAAGGCGTGAAGACTAATTTTGCACGCAAATTCGCGAGATTGGCGAAGGCGTGGGAGATTGTGTCGCCTGATGAGTTTTTGGCCCCTTATTCCAGCGACTACACATGGATGGCGCAGGTGTACCAGAGCGTGCGACCCGTCAGTGGCGGCAACCTGATTTGGACACTGCTGGGTGCCAAAACGATTGAAATCATCCACAAGAACATCGACACCATTGACATCGGGACTCCGCTGGAAGACTTGGTAATCGATGCGGATATCATCAACTCCGTGTTGGAAGACGAGAAGAAACGACAGAAGAAAATCGTCGAAGTGGAGAAGATGCTGAGGATTCGCCTTGGCGAGCATAAAGGCGACCCGAAGTTCAAGAAGTTCGCTGAGAAGCTCGACGAGCTTCGCGAGCGTATGGAACAGAGCCTGATATCGAGTATTGACTTTCTGAAGCAACTGCTGCAGCTGGCCCGCGAGCTGCTCGAAGAGGAGAAGAAAGTGGAACAACCCATGGACAAACGAGCGCAAGCGAGGGCTGCCCTGACGGACCTTTTCGAGAGCATCAAGACGGAGAACACGCCATTTATCGTGGAACAGGTGGTGAACGACATTGACAACGAAGTGGTGAACATCATCCGCCAGTTCAACGATGCGTTCCAGAGCGTGACGGCACGCAGGGAAATCAAGAAGAAACTGCGTTCCATCCTTTGGATCAAGTATCAGATCAAGGACAACGACGTGTTTGAGAAGGCTTATAGCTATATTGAGATGTATTATTAGGGAGAGAAAGTTGAGGACTCAAGCCCTCAAGAACCCGTGACTACCTTAAACAACTTGTGGACGAAGGCATCCTTGAGGGTGAGTATAAAAACAGGAAGTATAGGATTAAGAAGTGAAAGGTTGGCATAGTTGGGAATTTGGTGTAGAGATACTGAAAAGTAAATGGGAGTAATCCACGAAATGACGGGTTTGTATAAAAATTGTAACTTTGTGGGCTGAAAAAGAAATCGGAATTGTATGACAGAGCAAGAAGTATTGAAACTACGAGACCATGGCGAAGTGACCAAGGTACAGTTCAAGGAACGCATCATTGATGCTTACGATGTGGGCTGCGAAATGGT
>JAEEII010000191.1 GCA_016281295.1 Bacteroidales bacterium | reverse complement strand
TCACCATGCGGTCTTTGGGGTTGCGCCCCACGTTGCCGACAATCGTGCCGGAGTCCTCCTCCATGTCGCCCCACACCAACGCCCAATACTTGCGTTCCAGATCGTGGTCAAAGAAAGTCTTGGCCAAGCGCATCTGCGCCAACTCATTTTTTGTCACCGCAAGCAAACCCGAAGTGTTCTTGTCGATGCGATGCACCAGCAACGGTTTCATCGGGGAACCATCTTCCAGCTTCTGGTCGCGAAGATAGTAGTAGAGCGCATTGACCAGCGTACCGGTGTAATTGCCGTATGCCGGATGCACCACCATGCCCGCCTCCTTGTTGACAATCAGCAGGTCATTGTCTTCATAAACGATTTTCAAGGGTATATTCTCGGGAAGAATCTCCGTGTCGTTGGGTGGATTGGGCATCAAAACGGAAATCGTGTCTCCAGGACGCACCTTGTAATTTTGCTTCACGGGTTTGCCGTTCACCAGAATACAATCCGCCTTCGCCGCCTGTTGCACTTTGTTGCGAGACGTGTTGGCAATCAGATTAAAAAGATACTTGTCAATGCGGAGCATTTCCGTCCCCGCCGTGACCTCGAATCGATAATGTTCGTATAATTCGTCTTTCTCCCCTGGATTCTTTCCAGTATCCACCATAATCCTTGAACTTTGAACCTTGAACCTTGAACTTTGAGCCCTACCTATTGCATGTCTTGCAAATGATCTTTTTAGCATCCTCGTTCTCCATGATGCAGGTCGGCAACTTGTCAACAAGACCGCACAGACGTGCAGCATTTTTGTCAGCCGCCAACTGCAAAGCCTTGGTGAAAAGGCCGCTCAAATAAGTCTCCTCCCTATGTGCGGCTAATGACACGTAAGAGAAGATGAAGTCCTCGGAGATGGTCGGGTCATCGAGAAATGGGGTCATCAGCGACAGGGAATACATATAATCATGCCTCTTGTTGAAATAAGAGGCCAGTTTGAATGCGTTCTTCCAACTGTCTAATTTTTCGTTCCGGATTTCCTTGATTTTGGCATACGTGCTGTTAATCAAAGCGGTAGTCTCGGCATTGGAGGGAAGCGTGTCCAAATAATTGATGACTTTGAACTGATATTCGAGATTCAGACTGTTCACGCGGTCTTTCGGGATAGCGGGGATCGTGTAAAGCTTGTCAATGGCGGCTTGTGTTTTGGCGATATCAGCCGTGGTTTTAATGGTAGCGGCAAGAACATCCGCAACCGTCGTGTTGTACATCAACAACTGGTTGGAAGTGTTGAGGTTATAGATTTTCGTCATCTGTTCGGCCATCGCAGGAGTCAATTTAGCACTCTTGTAATATTGTGCGTACAGTTTGTTGTTCAACAACGTCTGATACTCTTTTTTGAAAGGGATTTCCATCTTCTCCAATGAAGAAGAGGAGAATTTTCCGTTTTCTACCTGTTTCAAAATGTAGTCTTCCACTGACATGGCAAAGCCGAGTTTTTTCGAATCCTTGACGGCGTTGTTGAATTTCCACAGGGCGAAAGCCTCTTCGCCGGACGGGGAATCAGCGTAATAGGTCACCGACTGACGAAGTTCCATCGTACGAAGCGGAGCCAAATAATTGGTGTCCAATATTTTGGCAGCATAACGATTATACATGCGCAACTCTTTGGCAGCTTCTTCCAACGTTTTGAAGCTCAAGTCATAATACTCTTCATGCTGAGTGATTTTTTCCTTAAACTCATCCCAGCAGTAGTCATACACCAATTTGATATCCATGCCAGGAAAATAGCGTTGCAAATCTTTTTTGATAGCGGCCGCACGCTTCTCCTGAATGGTTTTGTATGATGCATCTTGGTAATAATCTGGGGAGATATGGGAGACAAGTTCCACGCTGTTAACCCTATATTGCGGCATGTTAGGGTCCTTCTTGTCTAAGTTGAAACCTGCTGCGGTGTAGTCAATCTTTTTTGCCTCGTATGGGAATGAAACGCTGAAGGTACCGTCCTCGGGCGAAATCGTCCATTCGCCGTTGCTCTTGATGCCTACTTCGTCTTTCACGAAATTGATTTTCTCGGTATAGTCGGCTCCCTTGCTCTCAATATTCTTGGCAATGACAGAACGACACACACGGTTGCCCTCTTTCAGAACCAGCACGGCGAGTTCCAGATTTTTGCTGTCGTCAACATTATCCGGCAATGTGCCGATTTTCGCGATGAGCTTGCCGGATTTGAGATTGGCATTCTCGTTGGCGGCCATCAGTTTCTCAAAAGTGATGGGCTTGGTGACTGTTCCGCGATGGTACAAGTCGTAATCCACTTGGTGGTGGTCACACTCAAATTGACCTTCTTGAATGATGTCGATGGCGATGGCATCACCCTCTTTGCCGATTAGGCGTTTCAGCTCCTTGTGGTTGTCGCAGTTGATGTAGATTTCGCCGTTTTTGTTCACGGACACCCATTCGGAAAGCATTTCCAAGCCAGGTTCGGTGGCACATTTTTTACAGATTTTTTCGTCATAGCCCTTCAAACCGGCCTGACCTTTGGTGTAGGGAACATCTTTGTCGTTAAAGGCCGCCTTGTAGGGGTTGAAGGTGCGGTCGTTGCCGAGAACCAAGGAAATGTACATGCTCTTCATGGCAGCATCTGTGTTCATACCGAATCCCATGTAAGTGTACTGCTCGTTCAGCATGACATCAGCGGTCTTCACATTCTTGAGAATAGACTGCACCAAAGCAAGAGACAGGTCGTAATATGAATATTCTGTTTCACCCAAATAAGCTTTCGCTTTGGCCACCAACTCCTCACCATTGCCCGTCAGACCATATTTGTGCAAACGATAATAAGTGGTTTTATAAGGGGCATTGTTTTCCAATGTTTTTTCATCCTTAGTTGCTTGGAAATCAGCCTGGTATTGTGCTGCG
>JAEEII010000190.1 GCA_016281295.1 Bacteroidales bacterium | reverse complement strand
GATGGTAGAGCAATGGACTGAAAATCCATGTGTCGGCAGTTCGATTCTTCCCAGCACCACCCAATAAGACCGCCAATGCGTTGTAAATCAATGTGTTGGCGATTTTTGTTTTCAGTTTTTCCCGACTTTTTCCCGAAATAACCGATTTTCAAACAAAAAACCCGGCCAAATCTCTCGACTTGGGCGGGTTCACTTTGATTCATGTTGCACAAGGCAACGGAACAAAGGTAAGGATTATTTTCGGATTGGCAAAACTACACATCCGGGTTGCCGATGTTCATGATCATTTCGGCCTCTTCCCGGCTGGACACATGAACAACAAAGTCACCTGGTTGAATCTTGTTCCCCACATCGGGACCGTCTATGACAATGTAATTCCGGGGTTGTCTCATCTGGAATTCTGCCTGGACACGGGGTTTCCCAATCAAACGATCCAGGATGTCATTGAGGGTGAACCATCCCATTGGTCCGGTGAGGGATTTCAAAGCAACCTGGAAAACGAATCCATACTTGCCCAAATCCTTGTCATTCGTGACCTGGTCAATGTATGTCTCTGCCTCCGCAATGGAACGGAGACTGATTGCATGATATAAGACACCATAGATCTCCAATCTTGCATCATCCGACATCCCATCAATAACCTTTGCCAATGTCTTTGGCCGACCAGCCGGATTGCCGGAGACACCTTTGGGGAAAGGTCTCAAATTGTCCTTTGCATTGGGATTCCTTGCCATGTCTATCGTTGTTTTATCGTTGTTATTTGACTATCAAAAAATCATCCGGCATCAATCATGAAACGGTTGGTCTGCCAGCGATCCATCTATTGTGTCCAGGAATGTTCAAAAAAAAGGGCGTGAAACTGATTCTCCACGCCCGGATGCCAGGTTGAAACCGATGGTGGGGTGGGTGGTTAAACTCCCTGGCAATATGTGTGTGATGTTCATCGGTTGTTGTAGTCCTTTTCGGCATCGTAGGTTTCGGAGATTTGGGTTGAGATCTCACTTGTCCGGTCGCTGAATTTCTTGATCTCCATGTAGAACGGTGAATTCTTGCTGAAATATTGGTTTTGAATCATCCGAACAATGTAGAACTTTATCCCCCCGGATGTGGTCAATTCCTCCAACCTCTTGACATCGGTTTGCAGTAAGGCGAAATAGATGATTTGGACAAGATCCGCCAAATCGGCATCTAATTGTGCATGGTGGGTTATGTTCCGGACCAGGTCCTCCACCGTCCTACATTCCGCAATTTGACCAACAATCTTTGATGCTTTCCTGGATATGGGTTTGAGTTTCTTTTCTATCCTCTTTGCCACCTATCGGACAACCTTGAACAATTGAATTGTTTCAAAAAAGGATCCCCGCACATCACTCAAAACGATATGATACCATGAAACTATCAAAGACTCTATGGGAAATCATACGGGGATCCTTGAAAGGCAACTCCCACCAACCATGAAACATGAGCAAATTTTTCCGGACTGCCAGGTGTTTTTGGAGGATGGGGGGTGGGAGTTGTTTTCCAGGTGCTAATAGTTCCGGCAATAGATCCCGGTCCCGTCCCAAAAGAGGTTCGATGCTTTGAGGTTGGTCCGGTCCTTGTCCTTGAACTTGATCTTGTTGAGATGTTCCGGATCATCATTGGGAACGAATTCCGTTGCAACCAGGAACGCAACATTTTCGGTGGTCCATTTCCGTCCGGAATAGAACGAAACGGTCACATCACCGGAACCGGACACCTTTGTGTCGAGGGTTTTGGCCGGGACGGAATAGATCCGGAAACATCCATCCTCAATGTCCTTGACCACATGCTGATACTCTCTTTCTTTTACACGGCCTCTTGAACTGACCATGATCTCCGGATAGATGGATGAGTTTCTCCATTTTTCTTCTTCGGCCTTTACCACCGTGCTGGTGGATTTCATGCCTTTGATGGTTACTTTTTCCATAGATACTGATTATTTGTTGTTTTATTTCAAATGATGAATGTTAATCACTTGTGGCATACTCTCTTAATATGTTTGCCACATCATCCAGGCCGGATGCAATCAGTTTGATTGAATCCACCAACGCCCCGGCTCCCTCCGCAATGTCGGAGATCATCAAGGCCATCTGCAATGCTTTCTCTTTATCCATAACCGTTCCAAACAAAGATAGGTTTTTTCAACGAGGAATTCAATGGTTTGCGAAAAAAGTTTTCAACAATCCATCAATTGATTACACTTGATTAATTAAACTTTTTCATCAAGACTTGTGTCTCTTTCGGTGAACACCGTGAATCCCCTGGAAAAGTCACCGGAAAGACCTATGTATCTACCAGCAACACCGTTCCGGTTTTTCCTCACCCACACATCCAGCCGGGGATCTGCCTTTGATTTCGTATGTCGGTCCAGCATCAACACAATGTCTGCATCTTGTTCGATGCTACCGGAATCCCGGAGATCCATCAAGTCCGGAGGACGGTTGTCGGTTTCGGACATCCGGTTGAGTTGGCAAAGCAACACAATAGGAATCCCGCAATCCATTGCCAAAGACTTGAACCGCCTGGTCCGTTCCGTGATGGCCTGGTACATGGACCGGGAATTGTCCGTTCCGGAAATGATGTGGAGATGGTCAATGAATGCGATGGAACACCGTCCCCGCTGGTGTTGCAACACAATATCGTTGCAGATCTCATCCATTGTCCTCAACCTGGTGTTGAACCACAAAGGCAGTTTGTCAAATTCGGAATTCGCCCTTTCGACTTGTGTCCAATCCAGGTGTTTCACGGAGTTGTCATTGGCGATGTCACGGGGTTTCACATGTCCGGTGGACCAGATCAACCGTTGCCCCAAATCTCCATTGGGCATTTCCAGGGAATAGACCGTTGCCGGGAATCCCGTCCGGCTGGCAGACAAGGCCATTTGCAACATCACGGCAGACTTGCCAACGGATGGCCTTGCAGACATCACAATGAGGTTGCCATTGGTCCACCCTCCCATGATGAGGAAATCCAATTGAGGGAAACCCGTTGGGATCTTCCTCACCGTTCCGTTGGTCCGGTCTTGCAGTTCATCCTCATAGGAATTCAAGACATCAACCACCGATTGGGTTTCAGCACCAACCCTGGATCTGCCAGCAAGTTCGGAAACCAAATCACCAGGCAACAAAAGCAAGTTGGACATTTCGGTTCCGGTGTCCCCAGCCTTGCACATCATCTCATAGGCCCTGGACCAAACCAAACGCCTGGTGGACATCTCAACCAATGCCCCGCAATGATCCATCGTTCCCATTTGAGTTGAGGGAGAATGATTGAGGATGGAAAGCAAAGTTTCCCGGTCTATCCTTGTCCCTATGGTGGAAAGGTCGATGGTCATCCCTCCATCCAGCATCTCATTGAGGATGGTCCACGCCCTTTGTGTTCCAGGTGATGAAAACATTTCCTTTGTCACGAAAGACCGGACCGTTGCAATCATGTCGGGCCAACTTATGAGATCCGCCAACACCTGGAATTCCAGGGATCCGGAATCCGGCATCATCAATCCGTCCGATTCAACGGATTTCTTTGTGTATGTCTTTGAGAATGCCATCCTAATCAAAGTCATAAGCGGAATACACATCACGGTTCACCTCTCCCCCCTGGTCGGGTTGGGGTTGAGGATGTGATTTCATCCATTGTTCATACCTGGATGGGGTGTCATCGTAAACAACACCTTGATATCCGTTTTCTATGGCCGTATTCATGAGTTCTATGGCAAAACGGACATCATACCTGGACAACCTATCCAATGACTTTTGCAAGGCCGTGACGGTCTTTTTCCTCCACTTGGGTTGTTTCCTCAACTCGTTCCAGGTGT